>CAYSYJ010000021.1:0-20780 GCA_964435105.1 uncultured Elusimicrobiaceae bacterium | reverse complement strand
GCACGCTGGCAAAGGTCAACTACCGTATCCACACGGACGCAATCAGGGAAAGTTTAGTCCCGCCTGAGCTCACGAAGCGGCAAGTGAATACGGTCTACGCCAGCGAGGCGGATATTCTTAACATGGCCCTGTTCTGTAAGACCGCGGCAGAGTGGCGGCAGCAGAATCCAGGCCTACGCGGCAATATCCGGGACTATTCCACGCTTGAGCAACTCGTGGTATTGTCTAATCTGGAAAGCGTCAACGCGGTGTTCATACGGCAGGGATTGCCGCAAAATCAGAGACTGCGGCAGCTGAACCAGACGGCTATCAGCCAGATGCGCTCTTTGTCTGACGCGGGGGACATTAAGAAACTGGGTTCCAGGGAGCCTGCCGCAAATTACACCGCTCTGAGCGGGGATAAAAAAGGTGCGAAATTGGTCAGCAAGCTGCTGACCAATTACCGAGGAATTAGTGCGTTCCATTTTGGAACATACTGCGGCTGACAGGCCTGTAATGTTCAACCTGTTCCATTTTGGAACATGTTGGGTTGGCGGGGCCGGGATATGGCGCAGAGGGGGCGGGTTAATCTATACTATAGCTATGAGCAATATCGATTCCCTGATAAAGCGCGGCGAGGCCTGCTATAGCGAGGGCCTGTATGATTCTGCCATAGCCAGTTATGGCCAGGCCATGGCGGCCGGGGAAGAGAGCTCGCAGCTTTACTGCCTGCGCGCCAAGGCCTACCTGGCCAAGGGCTGGGAGGCGGCAGGCCGCGCGCCGTCCGGCGAAGAGGCCTACGAGAAATGGGCGGCCGCTTTCGGCGACAGCCCCGAGGTGGAGCTGGCGCATGCCGACGCGCAGCGCGCGGTAGAGCTGGACCCCAAGAACAGCGACGCCTGGTACGGGCTGGGCGTTATCCTTATGGACAAGCGGCTCTGGACGCGGGCGGTAGAGGCCTTCGACAAATGCCAGGAGCTGCACCCCGACGATTTCGAGGCCAAGTACTGGCAGGCGGTGGCTTTCGACGAGATGGGCGATACGGCCCGCGCGCTGGAAACGCTGGACGCGGTGCTGGCCATGAACGAGGACTGCCACGAGGCCTGCTATATGCGCGCCCAGATCCGCGCGGATAAGGACGAGCTGGCGCCGGCGCTGGCGGATATCGCCCGGGCCATAGAACTGGACCCGGAGACGCCGGAATATCACCTGGAGAAGGGGCGCATCCTTTATTTCATGGCCGAAAAGCCGGAGGGCGCCGCCCGCCTGCCCGAGGCCATAGAGGATTTCACCGAGGCCCTGCGCCTGGAGCCGGAATACGCCGAGGCCTATAACTGGCGCAGCCTGGCCTACCTGCAGGCCGGCGACGATAGGCGGGAGCTGGCCGACCTGGACGCGCTGATAAAGCTGGAGCCGGCCAATGCCGAGGCCTATAAGCGCCGCTACGATTGCCACGCGGCCTGCGGCCACCGCGCCGAGGCGGCCGGGGACTGGCTGTATCTCTGCACGCTCGATCCGCGCGCGGCGGCGGACCCTTTTAAGGGCGCGGCCGGCAAGGCTACCGAGGATTTCAAGAAGTTGCGCGGTAATTAAGCCGCGCCCCGCCGCGGCCTTTCCGTTTTACCTCCGCATGGCCGACAAGACCAATAAAGACCCGCTGCACGGCGTAACGCTGGAGACCATCCTGGCCGCGCTTGTAAAGCGCCATGGCTGGGGCGGCCTTGGCCGGCGCATACCCGCGCGCTGTTTCATGTACAATCCGTCGATGAAGAGCAGTCTGGCCTTCTTGCGCCAGACGCCCTGGGCGCGCAAGCGGGTGGAGGACTGGTACCTGCATGAACTGCCGCGCCGCGCGGCCGCCGCCCCGGAGGCCGTCTGCGGTATTTCCAGCGTCGCGGCCACGGTGCTGGCGGCGCTGGGCGTGAAAGGCGGGCTAGAGCCCGCCGCGGCCGCGCCCGACGCGCGAGTGCTGGCGCTGCTGCCGCCGGGCGGCGTCAAAAAAATACTGATCTACGCGCCCGACGCCATAGGCCAGCGCATGCTGGAAGTGCACCAGGAATTATTCGCCGGCATCGATGCCGCCGGGTTCAGCCGTTTTAACCTGCACAGCGTTTTCCCGCCCAAGACGCCGGTCTGCTATGCCACCATGTTCAGCGGGCTCATGCCTGCTGGCCACGGCATTACGCAATATGAAAAGCCGGAGCTCAAATGCCGCACCGTTTTCGACGCCCTGCCCGCGGCGGGGCTCAAGGCTGCCATCGTGGCGGTTAAAGACAGCAGCATAGACCTGATCTTCCGCGGACGTGCCGTGGATTATTATTCCGAACCCGACGACGCGGCGGTGACGGCGCGCGCGCTGGAGCTGGTAGAGGCCGGCGCCCACGACTTTATACTGGCCTATCACCAGGAATATGACGATGTGCTGCACGAAGCCACGCCATGGACGCCCGGGGCCGTGGCGGCGGCCGGGCGGCACGCGGAGTCTTTTTTAAAGCTCGCCGCCGCTTTCGACAAGAAATGGGCGGGCTTACCGCGCGCGGCCTTGTTCGCGCCCGACCACGGCGCCCACATAGACAAAGCCACCGGCAAAGGCGCCCACGGTGACGATTGCCCCGCCGACATGAACATCGCCCATTTCTGGAAGGCGGCCGCATGAAACAGGTCACGGCGGCGGTGCTGGAGAAGGGCGGCAAGGTGCTGATAGCGCAGCGCCGGGCCGGCGACGCGCTGGCCGGCAAATGGGAATTCCCCGGCGGCAAGCTGGAGCCGGGCGAGACGCCCGAGGCCTGCCTGCGCCGCGAGCTGATGGAAGAGTTCGGCGTGGACACCGAGATCGGCGCCTTTATCTGCGCGAGCCGCTTCGAATACAAGCATTTTCACATAGAGCTGCTGGCCTACCGGGCCAAACATCTTTCCGGCGAGTTCCAGCTTAACGACCACGAGGCCATTGCCTGGGTGGCGCCGGCCGACCTGCCCAAATACGATTTCGCCAGCGCCGACCTGCCGGTGGTGGACCTGCTGGCAAAGGAAGCCCGCTGACGGCGCCGGCTGGTGCCGCGACCGGGGGCCGGGCCCCCGGTTTTTTTATTGCCCGACACTACGCTGTCGGGACCGCCTGCTATGCTATTGCATGGGAAATTGGGGGGGCGGGGCTTGATTGTTTTGGTATAACTGTTATACTATTATGAAGGCGCATTTCGAGCATGACCCGCGCAAGAGCGGGCTGAACGAGGACCGGCACGGGGTCAGCCTTAAGGAAGCGCGCGGGCTTTGGCGCGGCGCCCACGTTATAGTCCCCGCCAGGAACGTCACCGGCGAGAGCCGCTCGGCGATATTGGGCAAACTGCGCGGCCGGGTCTATGTCGCGATATTTACTGTAAGGCGCGGCGCTACGCGCGTGATAAGCTGCCACAAAGCGGACAGCCGCTGGGTGAGAATATATGAAAAATACCTCGGGAAATAAGGAGCGGGGGCGGGGGAAGATCACCGCCGGCGAGTTCGACAGCAGGTTCGAACGCGGCGAGGACATTACCGGCTTCATGGATTTCCGCAAGGCCACGGTGGTCAAGCGGGTGAACGTGGATTTCCCCGTGTGGATGATAAGGCGCCTGGACGACGAGGCGCTTAAACTGAACGTGTCCCGGCAGGCTATAATAAAGATGTGGATACACGAGCACCTGGCAAATCCTTCCGCCCATAAACACCTCTAATGGACATGAAAAAACCAGTGCAATTAGATCTCTTTGGCGGGCAGCCGGCGGCGCCGGCGCCCGATTACCTGTTCTTCGACACGGAGACCACGGGCCTGCCGCGCAGCTGGAACGCGCCCGTGACGGACGTGGACAACTGGCCGCGGCTGGTGCAGCTGGCCTATATGAGCTATGACCGCGAAGGGCAAGAGCTGGCCTCGGCCAATGTGATCATAAAGCCGGAGGGCTTTAACATACCGGCCGACGCGTCGCGCATACACGGCATCACCACCGAGCGCGCCCTGGCCGAGGGCGTGCCGCTGCGCGCGGCGCTGGGGGCCTTTGGCGCGCTGCTGGAGAAGGCCCGCTACCTGGTGGGGCACAATATCAGTTTCGACGAGAAGATAGTGGGCGCGGAGTTTTTGCGCTGCGGCCTGGCGCCGCTGCCGGCCAATAAGGTGCGCATCTGCACCATGCACAGCACGGTGGATTACTGCGCCATCCCGGGGCCGCGCGGCAATAAATGGCCCAAACTGATGGAGCTGCACAACAAGCTGTTCAACGAGGAGTTCGGCGGGGCCCATAACGCGGGCGCCGACGTGGCGGCTACGGCCAAGTGTTTCTGGGAGCTGAAGCGCCGGGGTATTATCCGGATACCGGCCTAGGCGCCGGGGTTTTGCTGCGGGGGCTCTTTAGGGGCTTCCTGCGGGGCGGGAGTTTCGGGCGCGGTGGGCGGCTGCTGCGGCGCGGTCTTTTCGGGCCGCGGTTCGCCGTAGAAGAATTTGACCTTGGCCGGGTTCTTGGCATTGCTGGCCCCCACGCGGCACTTATTGCAGCGGCGTAGGCAGTCTTCGTACTTTTCGGCAGGCGGCACTTCTTTGGCGTTCACGCCGTGAATGGTCTTGCCGCACTTGGGGCAGAGGAGTCTTGGCAGGAAGGGCATAACCCTAGTTTATCTTTGTGCGGGCGGAGTTACAAGCGGCTAATGGGAAAAGAGACCGATTTTAAAGAGCGGCTGCTGGCCGCGGCTGAATTGCTGGAGGCCGTGGCCGGCGACCGGGGGCTCCTGGCCGGGGTCTCGGAGGCGGAGAGCACGCGGCTTTTGAAGGCCGCGGGCGAGGTGTCGCGGCCAGACGCGCGCGCCCGGCGCCAGCTGGTGAAGGCGGTCAGCCGCCGGCGCAAGGCGGAGCGCACCGAACTGGCCGAGAGCGCCTTGAACCAGACCGGCATACGCAAGCTGAGGCGCCAAACCGTTTTTACCACGCCAAATGTGCACCCGCCGGTTGGGTTCGACGGGCAGGCGGCCCCTGAGCCGCCGCCGGCCGCCCACGAAGAGCAGAACTGCTATATCTGCAAGACCAATTACACCCAGCTGCATCATTTTTACGACCAGCTCTGTCCGGCCTGCGCCGAGGGGAATTACCGCAAGCGCACCGAGACGGCCGACCTTAAGGGCCGCGTGGCCCTGCTTACCGGCGGCCGGGTGAAGATCGGCTACCAGGCGGGCATCAAGCTGCTGCGCGCGGGGGCGCACCTGATAGTGAGCACGCGTTTCCCGCGGGATTCGGCCATGCGCTACGCGGCCGAGCCGGATTTCAAGGATTGGGGCCACCGGCTGGAGATCTTCGGCCTGGACCTGCGCCATACGCCCAGCGTGGAGGCCTTCTGCGCCCACCTGCTCTCCACGCGCTCCCGCCTGGACTTCATAATAAATAACGCCTGCCAGACGGTGCGCCGCCCGCCGGACTTTTACAAGCATATGATGGAGCGCGAACAAGGCCCCCTGCGGGACATGCCCGAGGCCGCGCGGCGGCTCCTGGGCGTCTATGAGGGCCTGCGAGGTTATCATTTATTGCCCGAAGGCCCCGCCTCCGGGCGCGAGCTCGCGGCCGCCAAGGCCGGCCTGCCTGAGAACGCCGGGCTTACGCACGCGGCGGCGCTGTCGCAGGTGGCCCTGCTGCCCGAGGAGCTGGCCGCGCAGGGCGCGCTGTTCCCGCAGGGCCGGCTGGACCAGGACTTGCAGCAGGTGGACCTGCGCCATAAGAATTCCTGGCGGATGCTGATGGCGGAGGTGCCGGCCGTGGAACTGCTGGAGGTGCATTTGGTGAACGCCGTGGCGCCTTTTATCCTGAACGCGCGCTTAAAGCCGCTCATGCTGCGCACGCCCGAGCGCGACAAGCATATAGTGAATGTCTCGGCGGTGGAAGGGCAGTTCTACCGCAAGTTCAAGACCACGCGCCACCCGCATACCAATATGGCCAAGGCCGCGCTCAATATGATGACGCGCACGGCCGCGGCGGATTATTACGCCGACGGCATACACATGAACGCGGTGGACACCGGCTGGGTGACCGACGAGGACCCTGCCCATATAGCCGCGCGCAAAACCGCCGAGCACCGCTTTCACCCGCCGCTCGACATTGTGGACGGCGCGGCCCGAATCGTCGACCCCATCATAGACGGCTTCAATACCGGGGTCCACGTCTGGGGCAAGTTCCTGAAGGATTATAAACCGGCGGACTGGTGACGCGGCTTTAACATGATGGGAAAAGGGAAAACTTTATGAGCGTGACCGGCCTGTGCCGGGACGTTAGGGATTTCCTGCGGGCGCTGGCCGGCGACCTGCCGGAGGTGTTCCCGCGGCCGCGCGTGTATTACCGCCGGGCGCGGGGCCGGCGGCGCGCCGCCCCGCCGCCGCCTACCGCGGCGCAAAAAAAGGCGGCGCGGGAGCTGATTAGCGGGCGGGTAGCCCATTGGGCGGCGATCCTGGGCCTGGAGTATAAAAAGATCTTCATTAAGAACCAGCGCTCCATGTGGGCCAGCTGCTCGGCGCGGGGGAACCTGAATTTCAACTGGCGGCTGGCCGCGGCGCCGCCGGAGGCGCTGGACTACGTGGTGATACACGAGCTCTGCCACCTGCGCGAGATGAACCATTCCGGCAAGTTCTGGGCGCATGTGGCTGCGGCCTGCCCGGAGCATAAGGCGCGGCGCCGCTGGCTGCGCGAGAATACGGGGCTCTTGCGCCGTACGGATATACTGGCTTGAGCTCCCGCCGAATTTTGTAGACTTTCCACCATGAACCTACCCAGCGCGCCGCAGCATTCCGCCGGTAAACCGTCCTGGCACGACGCCGGCGGCGCGCTGGCCGCCATGCTGGTGGCGCTGCCTTCCTCCATAGCTTTCGGCGTGGCCATGTACGCCCCGCTGGGCCCGGCCTACGCGGGCGCCGGCGCCCTTACCGGCGTGGTGGGCGCGGCCGCGCTGGGCATCATAGCCCCGGCCCTGGGCGGGGCGCCCCGTATAATTTCCGCCCCCTGCGCCCCGGCGGCCGCCGTGATGGCGGCGCTCTGCGCCGGGCTGGCCGCGGCCGGCGGCGATCCCGCCCGCGTTGCGGTGTCGCTGGCGCTGGTGGGTCTTTTCTCCGGCTTGCTGCAGGCCGCGTACGGCGCGCTGGGCGGCGGGCGCCTGATAAAATATATTCCTTACCCGGTGGTGACCGGCTATATGAGCGGCGTGGGCCTGCTCATCATCATAAAACAGCTGGGGCCTTTCCTCGGCCTGGATAAAAGCATAGAGCCGCTGGCCGGGCTTTTTGTGCCCGCGCTCTGGGCCTGGCCGGCCTTGCTGGTGGCTGTGGTCACGGCCGGCGCCGCCGTACTGGCGGCGCGCCTGGAAACCCGTGTGCCCGCCGCCATAATCGGCCTTGGCGCCGGCGTGGCGGCGCATTTGGCCGCGGGCTTTTTCCGGCCCGAACTGCTGGGCCTCGACGGCAATCCCTTTATCATCGGCCATATCTCCACCAGCCCGGCGGCGCTGTGGCGCGCCGTGGGCGAGCATTGGGGCGGCCTGCGCGGTTTGACCACGGCGGATATCACGCCGCTGCTTGGCCCGGCGCTGACGCTCTCCGTGCTGCTGTCCATAGACACGCTCAAGACCTGCGTGGTGACCGACGCGGTGACGCGCTCGCGCCACGATTCCAATAAAGAGCTTTGCGGCCAGGGCGCCGCCAATGTGGGCAGCGCCCTGCTGGGCGGCATGCCGGGCGCCGGCACCATGGGCGCCACCATGGTGAGCCTCACCAGCGGCGGCTGCACCCGCTGGGCGGGCCTCTTTACCGGCATTTTCACGCTGGCCGCGGCCCTGGCGCTGGGCGGCGCCATAGGGCGCATACCGCTGGCGGCGCTGGCCGGCATACTGGTGGTGGTGGGCGCGCGGCTGATAGACCCCACTACCCTGCGCCTGGCCACGCGCCGCAGCACCATGCTCGATTTCGCGGTGGTGCTCTCGGTTGCCGGCACGGCGCTGGCCACCGACCTGATCACCGCCGCCGGCGTGGGTATAGCTTTCTCCATGCTGCTCTTTATCCGCGAGCAGATGCGCAGCAACGTGATACGCCGCAAGGCCACGGGGCTCGAGATCTCCTCCAAGCAGCAGCGCCTGCCGCGCGAAAGGGCGGTGCTCACCGAGCGCGGCGCCGAGACGCTGGTGGTGGAGCTGCAGGGCTCGCTCTTCTTCGGCACGACGGACCAGTTCTTTTCCGAGATCGAGCACGAGCTCAAGACCTGCCGGCGGCTCATCATAGACATGCGCCGCGTGACCAGCGTGGATTTTACCGCCGTGCACATGCTGCAGCAGGTGGACGAGATGATGAAGGAGCGCGGCGGCGCGCTGGTGTTCTCGCATTTGCCGCCGAGCCTGCCCACCGGGCGCGACCTGGCCAAGTATTTCCGCCAGCTGGGGCTGGCGCGGCGCGGCGGCTCGGGGCGCATCTTCGAGACGCTGCACGACGCGCTGGAATGGGCTGAGGACCAGATCCTCACCGAGGCCGGCGTGAAGCGGCTGTACTACGGCGAGCTGCTGGACCTGGCGGAGATAGATTTCCTGCGGGAGATGGACGAGCTGTCCCTGGCGGACCTGCGCGTGGTGTTCAAGGAGCGGCACGTGAAGGCCGGCGACACCGTGTTCGAGCGCAAGGGCCACGGCGAGGAACTGTTCCTCATCCGCCGCGGCGAGGTGCGCATCGTGCTGCCGCTCAAGAGCACGCACCGGCCGCATCACCTGGCGGTGTTCGGGCCGGGGGATTTCTTCGGCGAGGTGGCCTTTCTCAACCGCACGCCGCGCACCGCCGACGCCATAGCGCTCAAGGACACCGATCTTTACGTTATCAGCCGCGCCGGCTTCGACGAGGTGGCGAGCGGCAACCCGGTGGTGGGCAGCGCCTTCTACCAGCGGCTGGCCACGGTGGTGGCCCTGCGCCTGCGCGACACCGACAGGGAGCTGCGCCGCCTGCAGGACAGCTGAAAACTTTTCGGACAATATTAGGGAGGAAAAATGAAAACCAAGCTGCTCGCCTGCCTGCTCTTAACCGGCCTGTTCGCCGCCTGCGATAAGGCGCCGCGGCAACCGGCCGCCGCCGACCTCTACGCCGAGGCCATGAAGGAACTGCAGGCGGCCAAGACGCCGGACGACCGCTTTGTCCGCCTCAACGCCGCCATCAAGGAGGCCGTGAACGCCGGCAAGGACGCCGAGGCGATGGCCTTCATAGAGGAGCAGGCCGGGCTGCTGGCGCAGTACAAGGACAACTGGAATTACGGCAACGCGGTGCAGGACATCAACCAGGGGCTGGGCCGGCTGGCCCTGCGCGCCGGGCGGGTGGAGGAGGCGGAGAAATACCTGCTCGAGTCCGCCAGGCATAAAGGCTCGCCGCAGCTGCTCTCCTACGGCCCCAATATGCGGCTGGCGCAGGAGCTGCTGGAGAAAGGCCGCAAGGACGCGGTGCTGAAATACTTCGAGCTTTGCGGCAAGTTCTGGAGCCTGGACAAGGGCCGCCTCAAGTGGTGGGCCGAGGAAGTGCGCGCCGGCAAGTCGCCGGACTTCGGCGGCAACCTGGATTACTGACCCCCGCGGGAGGATTTGACGGCGGGGCCCGCCGTAAACTATAGTATTCGCGTCAGTCTTTAACGCTCTTAGTAAGGCAACTTTGTGACATTATCCAAGACCGTACTTATTATCGATAACGACGAGGACTGGCTGGCGCTGCTGGAGCGCCTGCTGGCCGACGCCGGCTACGACGTGCTGAAGGCGCAGGACGGCGCGGGGGCCATGCGCCTGATGGGCGTGGCCCGGCCGGACTGCGTGCTGTCGGACCTGAAGCTGGGCTGCGAGAGCGGCCTTAAGCTTTGCGCCGCCATAAAGTCCGCGCCCGGCCTGGGCCGGGTGCCGGTTATCATACTAAGCGGCGCCGCCGAGCCGCCCGAGAGCTGCGGCCGGGTCTGCGACGGTTATGTGTGCAAGACGGACGGCACCGCGGCCATACTGGCCGCGATAAAAAAAGTGATCAAGTAAGCGGAGGCTCGGCCTCCACTGCTTATTTTATATCGCCTATGTGGGCGCGGGTCTCCGCCGCTATCACCGGGGCGAGCAGCAGCAGCGACACCAGGTTGGGCACGGCCATCAGGCCGTTGAAGATATCCGCGAAATTCCACACCGCCGGCAGGGCAGCCACCGAGCCCGCCAGGACGGCGGCTATCCATAAATAGCGGTAGGGTTTCACCGCGCGCGCGCCGAGCAGGTACTCGGCCGCCTTCTCGCCGTAATATTCCCAGCCGAGGATGGTGGAGAACACGAAGGTGAGCAGGCCCAGGCTCAGCACCGCCGGGCCGATATAGGGAATGTGGGAGAAGGCGCTTTTGGTAAGCGCCGCGCCCTTGAGGCCGCTCTGCCAGTCGCCGGCGCTCACTATCACCAGGCCGGTGATGAGGCAGACCACGACGGTGTCCCAGAAAGTGCCGGTGGAGCTCACCAGCGCCTGGCGCACCGGGTTGGTGGTCTGGGCCGCCGCCGCCACTATGGGGGCGCTGCCCAGGCCCGATTCGTTGGAGAATAGCCCGCGCGCTATGCCGTAACGCATGGCCTCCTTCATCCCCGCGCCCAGGAAGCCGCCCACGGCCGCCTGGCCGTTGAAAGCCGAGGTGAGGATGAGCGAGACGGCGCCGGGGAGCTTTTCCCAGTTGAAGAAGAGGATGACCGCGCAGCCCAGCACGTAGAAGACGGCCATGAAAGGCACCAGCCGCTCGCAGGTGCGGGCTATGGACTTGATGCCGCCGAGTATGACCACGGCGGTCAGCGCCGCCATGGCCAGGCCGGAGGCCCACACCGGCACGGCGAAAGATTCGAGCAGCATATGCGAGATGGAATTGGCCTGCACCATATTGCCTATGCCGAAGGCCGCGACGGCGGTGAAGAAGGCGAAAATGAGCCCCAGCCAGCGCGCGTTGAGGGCCCGCTCCAGCACGTACATGGGCCCGCCGGAGAATTCGCCGGAGGGCGAGACCACGCGGTATTTAACGGCCAGCAGGGCCTCGGAGTACTTGGTGGCTATGCCGAACACGCCGGTGAGCCACATCCACAGCACGGCGCCGGGGCCGCCTGCCGCCACGGCCGTGGCCACGCCCACTATATTGCCGGTGCCTATGGTGGCGGCGAGCGCCGTGGTGAGCGCGCCGAAATGGGAGATGTCGCCTTCGCCCTCCTTATTGGAGCTGAAAGAAAGTTTTATGCCCTTCCACAGGTGGCGCTGCACGAAGCCCAGCCTTATGGTAAGGAAGATATGCGTGCCGAAGAGCAGGACTATCAGCGGCGGGCCCCACACCAGCGCCCCGGCTTTTTCCAGCAGCAGGTTCAGATTTTCCATGCGGGAATTTTAACTTATTTCAACCCGACACTACGCTGTCGGGTTGGCCTGCTAGACTATTTGCGCAAGGGGGGACTTATGGGAAACCTGAATAAAGTGCTGATGATCGGGCGCCTGACGCGCGACCCGGAGGTGACGGAGTTCAAGAACGGCGGCAAGGTGGCCAACATGGGCTTTGCGGTGCATAACCGCAGGAAGAACCCGGATACCGGCGAGTGGGAGGAAGTGCCGGTGTGGGTGGACCTCAAGGCCTATAACCACGAGCATGGCCGCCGCCTGGCCGACCTGGCCGGCAAGCTGCAGAAGGGCCGCCAGCTCTGCGTGGAGGGGCACCTGGCGCTGGAGCAGTGGACCGGCAAGGAGGACGGCAAGCGCCATTCCAAGCTGCTGGTCTATGTGGACGCCATAGAGTTCGTGGGCGGCGGGCGCCCGCACGGGGAGGGCGGCGGCGAGGGGGGAGGGCCGGCCGCGGCGCCGGACCACCAGCCGGGCGAGCACGTGGCCGACGCGGGCTGGCCCGAGGAGCTGCCCGGGGAGGCGGGCGAGGGGGCTGAAGCGGGTGAGGGAGCGCCCGCCCCGAAAAGCAAGGGGCGCAAGCGCTGACGATGGGGGCGGCCGGCGCCTTTATGGGAGGCGCCGGCCCCGCCCGAAGTGAGAGAAAAGATAACTGGCGGTCTTGACAATAGACTGCTAGTTATGCTACACTATATTCAGAACAGGCGATCCGCCTGTAAAAACACTAAACGCTAAAAAGAGGTGAGTCTACTATGAACGACAAGAACATAGTTCCCCTCGCGAAGAGGCCCGCGGCGATAGCCGGTCCTTTCGGTTACCTGGGAAGGGTATTCGAGGACCTGTTCGACCTGCCGCTGGCCGGCGCCGCCAACACCCCGCAGATGGATATAAAGGAAACCGATAAGGCTGTGGAAGTGTCCGTGGCGCTGCCCGGGGTGGACAAAAAAGACATAAACCTGGACCTCACGGAGAATACGCTGGCCATCAGCTGCGAGCGCCGCGAGGAAAAGGAAGAGAAGGGAAAGGGCGGATACCTGCGCCGTGAGCAGAGCTACGGGCGCTTTTACCGCGCTTTCACACTTCCCGCGCCGGTCAAGGCCGGCGAGGCGAAGGCCGTTTATAAGGACGGGGCCCTGAAGGTTACCATGCCCAAGCAGAAAGTGGCCAGGGGCACCCGCGTGAATATCGACTAAGAGGTGACAGCTATGAATACCGAAGTAGCCAAGATCGAGAAGGACCTGCAGAAGATGAGGGACAATATCTACAACACCTTCGACTCTTTCCTGGGGGCGCGCCGGCCCCAGTCCGATACGGACTACGAGCCGGAGTGGACCCCCGCCGCCGACGTGGCCGAGGACAAGGACGGCTTCACGCTGCGCGTGGCCCTGCCCGGGGTGAAGAAGGAGGAGGTGGAAACCGAGATCAAGGAGAACATCCTGGTGATCAGCGGGCGCCGCGCGCCCGAGCCGGTGAAGGACGCCGAGCTGGTGCGCCAGGAGATCCCGGAGGGGCGCTTCTACCGGGCCTTCAAGATAGGCGTGCCGGTGAAGGCCGCCGGGGTCAAGGCGGCGCTCAAGGACGGCGTCCTGGAGGTGCGCCTGCCCAAGAGCGACGAGGCCAAACCCAATAAGATAAGGATAGAGTAAGTCCGGCGCCGGGCCGGCCCCGCGGGGCCGGCCCGACCCTTTCCTTCCGCGGCCTTGTTTTGTAGACTTTCGGAAGCGGAGGGGGGGACATGAAAAAAGAGCATCCGGACTACAATCCAGACATAGAGCTGGCCAAGGGCGCCGACCTGACGGCTTCTTCCTACGACAAGACGCAGGGCGTGGATATCGCCAGCGGCAAGGTGACGGTGGGCGGCAAGGCCGGGGTTGCGGAGTTCACCGGCACGGCCACCGGGCGGGACGGGGCCGGCATAGACGGCACCATGAGCCTGTGGCTGTCCATTTTCCGCTACCGGCGGCCCGACGGCACGGTGAACCACGTGGCCGGCTGGAATATCATGCTGGCGCTCAAGGCGGGGCAGACCGCGCTGGACACGGCGAGGGCTTTCGAGACCTATATAAATTCCTCCAAGCGTCCCTACCTGGCCAAATCCTCCGGCGACAGCGACCGCGCCTCGCTGGAGATAGTCTACAAGGAGCGGCGGGCGAAATGAGACGCAAGCCGGTGACGGTGCGGGTCAGCGACAGGATGCAGCGGGGCTACAGCTATACGCTGACGGCTTCCGAGGGCAAGGATTTCGACCCGCGCTTCAGGCCGGAGCTGACGCCGCCGCAGCTGCTGCGGCTGGGAGTGTTCGGCGGGCTATACATGACCGACTGCCGGCGCGAATTCCCGGCGGCGTGGTTCCGCGGGGCCAAACTTTCCCGCAGCGGCCGGCACGAGGCCGCCCTCAACTATTTCAAGGTGAACGCCAGCCAGCCGCTGGGCGAATGGCGGCGCAAAGGCTGGCTGTCCAGGGAGGACCCGCGGGGCTGGTTCCAGTGGTACTGCCGCTATTACCGCGGCCGCCGGCTGCCCGGCGAGGACGAGCGGCAGATAAAGCGGTGGCTGGCGGTGCGGCGCCACCTGGCCCAGCTTAAGAAAGGCTGCCGGCCCGGGAGGCCGGACTGCAGGCCGCGCCAGCGCCAGGCGCTGCTGCACTGGGCCTACGACACGCGCAAGGTTTAAGATTCCCCCGGACGGCCGGGATTTTATTTAATAGTAAGGTATGAAAAAATATTTTCCCGCTTTCTTCGGTTTCCTGCTGGCCGGCTGCGCCGGGCTGCCCAAGGGCGTGGAGCCGGTAAAGAATTTCGACGTAAACCGCTACCTGGGGGTCTGGCATGAGATCGCCCGGCTGGACCACCGCTTTGAGCGGGGGCTGACCAGCGTGACCGCCGAGTACTCGCTGCGCGACGACGGCGGCGTAAAAGTGGTGAACCGCGGCTATAAACTGGACAAGAAGAAGTGGAAGGACGTGGAAGGTAAGGCCTATTTCCGCGGCGCCCGGGACGAGGGCGCGCTGAAGGTCACCTTCTTCTGGCCTTTCTACGGGGATTACAATATCATCGAGCTGGCCGGCGATTACAGCTATTCGCTGGTGGTCGGCCCCAACAAGGATTATATGTGGATACTGGCCCGCACCCCGGAGCTGCCCAAGCAGACACTGGAGATGCTGGTCACCAAGGCGCGGGTGCTGGGCTTCCCGGCCGAGGAGCTGATCTACCCCGGCGACAAGGCCCCCAAGCCCGTGCGCGAATAAAAAACTTCAAAAGGTACCTGGTACCTTTAATATAGGAGGCTTCATGAGGAAACTTCTTATTATTGCCGGCCTCGGCGCTCTCTGCGCGGGGCCGGTTTTCTGCCAGGAGGAGGCGCTCAAGGTCCAGCAGGCCTTTAACGCCGTGGCCGAGGCCGCCAAGCCGGCCGTGGTCAGCATCCGGGTGCTGCGCGAGGAAGTGGAACGCGTGGTGGAGCCGGAGTTCTATTTCGGCTACCTGGTGCCGGTGGAGCGCTACTACAAGCACGACGTGGGCGGGCTGGGCTCGGGCGTGATCGTGGACCCCAAGGGCTACGTGCTCACCAACGAGCACGTGGTGAGCGGGGCCGACCGCATCCAGGTGATCATGCTGGGCCGGGACGGCAAGGAGAAGAAGTACCTGGCCAGGCTCGCCGCCAGCGACGAGCGCCTGGACCTGGCCGTGCTGAAGATAGACAGCAAGGACGTGTTCCCGGCTCTGAAGTTCGCGGCCGAGCCGGCCAAAGTAGGCGACTGGGCCATTGCGGTGGGCTACCCTTTCGGCTTCAGGCAGACCGTGACCTCTGGCATAGTCTCGGCCGCCGAGATCAGCATGCGCATACAGGGCCGGCGCTACGCGCGGCTGCTGCAGACCGACGCCGCCATCAACCAGGGCAATTCCGGCGGGCCGCTGCTGAACCTGAAAGGCGAGATCATAGGCGTGAACTCGGCCATCTTCTCGCCTTCGGGCGCCTTCGCGGGGATGGGTTTCGCCATACCGGCGCAGGAGGCGCGGCGGGCCTACGAGGAATTTTTGGGGCTCAAGCCGGCCCTGCGCGGCTGGCTGGGCGTGGTCCTGGCGCGGCTGGACCCGGCGGTCGCCGCCCGGCTGGGCATGCCGTCCGGGGCGCTGATAGCCCGGGTGGAGCCCGGCTCGCCCGCGGCGGCGGCAAAACTGCGGCGCGGCGACATCGTGACCAGCTTCGACGGCGAGGAGGTGCGCGACGAGGCGGACCTGCTCTCTTTCATCTATTCCCGCAAGCCGGGCGACCAGGCCGAGCTGGGTTATTACCGCGCCGGCGACGCGAAAAAGACCCGCGTGACGCTGCGCTCCCGGAAGACCGGCGGCGCCCTGGTCAGGCCGCGGAACTCCGGCGCGGCCGGCGGGGAGGAGGCCGATTTCGACTACTAGCGCGGATTATGGTATAGTCAGTCTGGGCGACAATTTATAAAGAGGTGAGACTATGAAAAAAGAAAAAGTGATAGGCGCGGGGATAGGGCTGGCGGCGCTGGCCGCCATAGGCGCTTACTTCCTCACGGGCAAGCGCGGGGCCAAGAACCGCGAGATCATCGCGGGCTGGACCCTCAGGATGAAGGGCGAGATCCTGGAGAAGGTGGAGAAGGTCAAGGCCATGGACCGCGAGGATTACGAGAAGATCGTGGACGACGTGGCCGCCAAGTACGCCAAGCTCGAGAAGGTCGGCGCGGCCGAGCTCAAGAGCCTCAGCGCCGAGCTCAAGCAGGGCTGGGCCCACCTCGCCAAGAAGATGAAGTGAGCCCCACCGGGGTTCTACGGCGGGCCGCCGGGGTTTTCCCCGGCGGCTTTCGTTTAGGCGGGCAGAGTTATATAATTTAGATTATGGTAAAACTCACCGATGTCAACGCGAAACTCATCAGGGCCCGTTACGCCGTGCGCGGCAAGATAGTCAACCGCGCGCAGGAACTGGAAGGCAAGGGCCGCAAGATAATTTACTGCAATATCGGCAACCCGCAGGCGCTCAAGCAGAAGCCCCTGACCTTCGTGCGGCAGGTGCTGAGCCTGTTGGAGTACCCGGCGCTCATGGACGCGCCGGAGGCCGCCAAACTTTTCCCGGCGGACGCCGTTAAGCGCGCCCGGGCCATCCTCGCCCATAACCCGAGCGGCACCGGCGCCTATACGCAGAGCGCGGGCATACCCTTCATCCGCAAGGCGGTGGCGGAGTTCATCCATAAACGCGACGGCATCCCGACGGACATGAACCGCATCCTGCTCACCGACGGCGCCTCCAAGGGCGTGCAGGCGGCTTTTACCCTGCTGACCAACCGCGAGAACGACGGCTACATGATCCCGATCCCGCAGTACCCGCTCTACAGCGCCACCATAGAGCTCTACGGCGCGAAGCAGATCAACTATTACCTCGACGAGAAGGCCGGCTGGCAGCTCAACGAGAAGGAACTGAACGCCAGCTACGAGGCGGCCATGAAGACGGGCATCAACCCGGTGGCCATCGCCGTCATCAACCCGGGCAACCCCACGGGCGCGCTGCTGTCGCACGAGAACATCGAGATGGTGATCCGCTTCGCGCGCAAGCACAAGCTGGCCATCATGGCCGACGAGGTCTACCAGGAGAACGTCTACGCGCCGGGCAAGAAGTTCGTGTCTTTCGCGCGGGTGATGCACGACATGGCCGAGACCGAGGTGACCCTGTTCAGCTTCCACTCGGTGTCCAAGGGCTTCCTGGGCGAGTGCGGCCACCGCGGCGGCTACATGGAAGTGCGCAATATGTCCGACGACGTCTACGCGGAGCTGGTGAAGCTGCAGAGCATCGGCCTGTGCTCCAACGTGGACGGCCAGGTGGTGACCTACCTCATGGTGGCGCCGCCCGAGAAGGGCGACGAGAGCCACGAGCTTTACGTCAAGGAAAGGGACGGCATCCTGGGCGACCTCAAGGAGAAGGCGGAGATCCTGGGGCGGGGGCTGTCTGAGATCCCGGGGATGCATATCGATATCCCGGAGGGGGCGATGTACGCTTTCGTGCGGTTCGAACTGCCGCATCAGGCGGGCGCGGACCTGGCCAAGATGAGCCCGGCCGAGCGCGCCAAATACGACGCGTCCCGCGACGAGGATTACTGCCTGAAGTTATTGGAGGAGACCGGCATCTGCGTGGTGCCTGGCTCCGGGTTCGGGCAGGAGCCGGGCACGCTGCACTTCCGCACCACCTTCCTGCCGCCCAAGGACGACATCAAGGCGCTGGTGGAGCGCATGAAGACCTTCCACGCCGCCTACACCGCCGCCCTCAAAGCAAAGTAAACGCCGCCTGGGCCAGGGGATCGTCAAAACCGGCGTCGCGCACACCGTGCGCGCGCCTGACTTCCTCGGCCTCGTCGCTTACGCAAGCCTCGGGCAGGTTGTGTCGTACGCTCCGCGTACTCCACCCCGGAGTCTTTTTCCGACCCCTGGCCCAGGCGGCGTATCTCAGGCGGGCTGCCTGGGGGCGTCCTTCATTTTTTCGTAGAGAATTTCCAGCTGCGGCGCGATGCGCTTGAAGATCTCGAGCACCTTCGGGTCGAAATGCTCGGGCTTGAGCCTGTCGTCGCCCTCGGTGATGATGCGCACCGCCCCGGCGTGGTCGTAGCAGGGCTTGTACACCCGGGAATTGCGCAGCGCGTCGTAGCAGTCCGCTATCGCCACTATCCGCGCCTCCAGCGGTATCGCCTCGCCCTTAAGCCCCTTGGGGTAACCCGTCCCGTCCCACTTTTCGTGGTGGCAGAGCGCTATGCGCTTGCCCGTCTCCAGGTGCGGGTGGTCGCCGATGATGAGCGCCCCGAAAGCCGGGTGTTTGCGCATCTCGGCCATCTCCGCGTCGTCGAGCGGGCCGTACTTGCGCAGGATGTGGCTGGGCACGTGCACCTTGCCCACGTCGTGCAGCACCGCCTGCAGGCGGATATTCTCGATATAGCGCTCGGGCTGGCCCAGCTCGCGCGCGATCAGCGCGGAGTATTCGCCCACCCGCAGGATGTGGTTGCCGGTGTCGATGTCGTTGGCCTCGGCCGCGCGGGCGAGCGAGTGGATGAGGTAAGTGATGGCGTCCTCGTAGGCGCGGGAGCTCAGCATGTTCTTGACCCGCAGCAGCAGCTCGGCCGGGTCTATGGGCTTGGTCAGGAACTCGTCGGTGCCCGCCTCCATGCTCTTGAGCTTGCTGTCGCGCGATTCCGAGGAGGTGATGGTGATGACCGGGATGTGCTTAAGGTCCCCGTCGGCGCGCAGGGCCTTTATCAGCTCGTGGCCGTTCATCACCGGCATGTTGATGTCGGCCAGCACCAGGTCTATGTTCTTGGAGGCCAGCGCCGCCAGGGCGGCCTTGCCGTTCGTGGCCGTGTGCACCTCGTAGCCCTGCGGGGCCAGCAGCGTCTCGAGCAGCTCCAGGTTGAAGTCCTCGTCATCCACGCAGAGTATGCGGTAGGCGCGTTCCATAGAATCCGATTCTACCTTATTTTATATCATTGGTTTATGCCAGCGAGGAAAGCCAAGCCTGACCCCGGCCTGCTCAAGCGGGCGGGGGAGATATTGGGGTTGCCGCCGGAGCGGCTGCTCTACGAGACCGGGTGCCGCCCCGGCTGCGACGGCCGGCGGCTGGAGGCCGCCCTGGCAGAGCTGGAGGCCGCGGTCTTCCTGGCGGGGCAGGGCTTTACCGGGGTGCGGCTGCTGCCGCCCACGCGGCGCCTTACCGCGGACCTGGCCGCCGAGCGCGGCGGGCTCGCCTACGCCGTTGAGGTGCGCCGGGTAGGGGCCGCCAGCGCCCTCTGCGCCGGCGCCCTGGCCCCGGGCCGCGTGCTCGCGGCCAAAGCGGCCGACAAGCTGCGGCAGGCCGCCGCCACCCGCAAGCGCGGCGGGCTGGACCGCTGCGCCGTGGCGCTGGTGCTGGCCGCCGGCTGTCCCGGCGAGCCTGGCCTGCTGGCACGGCAGGCCTACGAGGGCGCGGGGTCCCCGCCGGGGGCCCATGTCTGCGTGCTGGCCGCGGCCGGCAGCGGCGTCTGGCCGCCCTGGCCTTGACTTTGGACATAGGCCTAAAAACGGCGGGGGCTTAGGCCGTTAGGCACTTTAAAAACATTTCAAGAAGTGTAACAATAGTTACATAGGGGTCGGTAAAAGGGTGAGGCATGCTCGGTTCTGGGGAGAACATGCCCGTAAAGAAAAGGATACTCGTCGTCGACGACGACGATTCGATGCTTAACCTGTACCAGCGCGTCTTCACCGACAGCGGCTATGATATCGATTTCGCCGATACCATATCGGCGGCCCTGGGCCTGCTCGGCAAGTCGGACTATGACCTGATGGTCACCGATTATATGTTCCCGGACGGCCTGGGGACGGACCTGATCCGCGATTTCGAGGAAAAATACGGCGGCAAGAAGTGCATGCTGGTGAGCGGCTCCACCACGGCGCCGGACCCCGGCAAGTATCCCAGCCTCGTCGCCTTCTACGGCAAGCCCTTCCCGATAAAAATGTTCCTGGAGGCGGTGGCCAGGGCCCTGGCCTGACCGCGGGCGGGCGCCCGGACCCGGCCGCCAGGTGGCGGCCGGTTTTTTTGCGCCCCCGCGCGTTGTATAATGGAAGTAGAGGTGCCGCTATGAAAAAAATTTTCCTGACCGTCCTGCTGCTGGGCCCGGCCTGCGCCGCCGCCGCGGGCAAGCCCGCCCCCGTCCCCGCCTACGAGGTGAAGAGGGTGCTGGTGGCGCCCTACTCCGGCGTGATCACGCCCGCCGCGGCGGAATTCGTCTCCGGCGCCGTGGAGAAGCTCAACGCCCCCGGCGGGGCGGACCTGCTGGTGGTGCAGCTCGATACCCCCGGCGGGCTGGATTCCTCCATGCGCGTCATCATCAAGGCCATGCTCGGCTCCAAGAAGCCGGTGGCCGTCTACGTGTCGCCGCAGGGCGCGCGCGCGGCCTCGGCCGGCGTGTTCATCTCCATGGCCTCGCCGCTGGTGGCCATGGCCCCCGGCACCAATATAGGCGCGGCGCACCCGGTGATGCTGGGCGGCGCCTCGCCGCTGGGCGGCCTGGGCGGCAAGGAAGAGAAAAAGAAGGAGAAGAAAGACCCCATGGAGGAGAAGGTCTTGAACGACGCCTCCGCCTACATGAAGTCAATCGCCCAGAAGACCGGGCGCAACGTGGACTGGGCCATCAGGTCCGTCACCAAGAGCGAATCCATTTCCGCCGAGGAGGCCGTGAAGACCGGCGTGGCTGACTACATGGCCGCCGACATCAAGGAATTCCTGGCCAGGGCCGAGGGCTTCAAGGCCGGCGAGTTCGGGCGCCTCAGGACGGCCGGGGCCTCGGTCGAGTACCTGCGCCAGACCAGGCGGCAGAGCTTCCTGGCCACCATCACGGACCCGAACATCGCCATGATCCTGATGAGCCT
>CAYSYJ010000020.1:0-20810 GCA_964435105.1 uncultured Elusimicrobiaceae bacterium | reverse complement strand
ATAGCCGGCCTGAGCAAGGCCTATACCCAGGGGCACGAGCAGATACTCGTGCTGGAGAACCTGGATTTCCACATCTCGAAAGGCGAATTCGTTTCTATCGTCGGGCCGTCCGGCTCCGGCAAGTCCACCTTCCTCAACATCATCGGCCTGCTGGACGACGTCTACAGCGGCGAGGTGCGCCTCTTCGGCCGCAAACTGGAGGACCTCGGCGAGGGCGAGAAGGCCGAGCTGCGCCTGCGCAACGTCGGGTTCGTGTTCCAGTTCGATTCGCTGCTGCCGGAGTTCACCGTCCTGGAGAACATCGACATGCCGGCCCGGGTGCTCGGCCTGCCGCCCTCCGGGGCGGGGTTGGAACTGCTCCGCCGTTTCGGCCTCGAGGCTATAGCGGAAAAGTTCCCGATGGAGATCTCCGGCGGCGAGAAGCAGCGCGCGGCCATGCTGCGCGCCCTGCGCAACTCGCCGGCCCTGCTGATAGCCGACGAGCCCACCGGCAACCTGGACCGCCACAATTCCGGCGTGATCCTGGACGACCTGCGCCGCGCCGCCGGCATGGGCGCCTCGGTGCTGATGGTCACCCATAACGACGAGGCCGCCCGGCGGGCCGACCGCGTCCTGCGCATGGCGGGCGGCAGGCTGGAGGCGCTGTCGTGAAGCTCTGCGAGGAATGCCGCAAGGCCGCCGCCTCCGTCTTCCTTAAGCTGGCCGTCAACAACAAGGTTACCGAGACCCACCTCTGCCCGGCCTGCGCGGCCCGCAAGGGCATGGGGCTGGGGCTCGAGACGGGGGCCTTCAATATTTCCGACATCGTCGGGAACATGAGCGGCTATTTCAAGGATTTCCTGCCGCCGGAGAAGAAGGCCCTGCGCTGCCGCTCCTGCGGCCTCAAGTACTCCGAGTTCAAGGAGGGGGGGCGGCTCGGCTGCCCCGACTGCTACGCCGGCTTCGAGGCGCAGCTGACCGAGTTGATGGCCCGCATCCACGGCGCCGCGCAGCATACCGGGCGTTCCTACTCCGGCGGGGCGGAGCTGAAGCTTTCCAAGGCCGAGACCGCCCGGCGCCTGGAGGAACTGCGGGCGGAACTGCGCGCGGCGGTGGAGCGCGAGGATTTCGAGGCCGCGGCGCGCCTGCGCGACGCCATGAAGTCGCTGGAGGGGCGGCATGGCTGAGGTCGTAAAGAGCTTCCGCTCCCACGTGACCTGGGCCAACGCCCGCGGCGCCTGGCCGGACATGGTCTTTTCCACCAGGGTGCGCTTCGCGCGCAACCTGGCGGGCTTCCCTTTCCCCAACCGCGCCGAGCCCCGGCAGCTGGCGGAGACCCGGCGCCTGGCCCTGGCCGCCGCCAAGGCCACCGGCCTCTTCTCCCGCGGGCATTACATCAGGACCGAGGCCCTGGACCAGCAGGAGAAGCGCTTCCTGGTGGAGCGGCACCACATCTCCCATTCGCTGGCCTCCTCCGTGCTGCCCTCCGGCGCGGCCATCTCCAACGACGAGGACCTTTCGGTGATGGCCAACGAGGAGGACCACCTCCGCCTGCAGTGCCTGAGCGCCGGCTTCGCCATAGAGGACGCCTTCCGGGCCGCGCTCAAGCTCGACGAGCTGCTGGGCCGCGAGCTGCCTTTCGCTTATTCGGGCCGGTTCGGCTTCCTGACGGCCTGCCCCACCAATACCGGCACGGGCATGCGGGTCTCCTGCCAGGTGCACCTCCCGGCCCTCTCGCGCCTCGGCCGCATGCCGCAGGTGCTCGAGAACCTGTCGCACCTGGGCGTGACGGCCCGCGGCATCTACGGGGAAGGCACTTTCGTGCTGGGCGATTTCTACCAGATCTCCAACGCCACCTGCCTGGGCCGCACCGAAGAGGAGTTCTGCCAGAACATAGACCGGGTGATCCGCAACCTGATCAGGCAGGAGATAGCCGCCCGGGAAGCCCTGCTCAAGGCCCCCGTGCGCCTGCGCACCGAGGACGCCGTTTACAGGGCGCTGGGCCTGCTGCGCCACGCCCGCCGCCTGTCCTACGAGGAGTTCATGCAGAACGTCTCGCTGGTGAGGATGGGGGCGGCCATGGGCTGGAACATGGGCCTGGACTTCAGCACCTTCAACCAGGCCACGCTGCTCATGCAGCCGGCCCATATCCAGGCCGCCGCGGGCAAGCCGCTGGGGGGCGATGAGCGCGACGCCTTCCGCGCGGAGTACATGCGCAAAAAACTCGCCTGACCCCGGACCTGCGGCCCTTGACAAAAGCCGCCAATCTGCTAAAAAGTAATTAGTGAAGAAGGACCTGAAGTTTCTCCTTTTGGCCCTCCTGCTCCCGTGGCAGGCGGCCTCCCTTTTTGCCGCCCCGGGCGACGGGACGGTGATGCTGCAGGGTTTCCACTGGTACTCCTGGCGCTCCGCGCCCTGGTGGGGGGAGATCTCCCGCAGGGCCGGCGAGATCTCGGCGGCCGGCATGGACCTGGTCTGGCTGCCGCCTTCCTCCGATTCTCTGGCCCCCGAGGGCTACCTGCCGCGCCGGCTGGAAGTGCAGGACTCCTCCTACGGCACGGAGGCGCAGCTGGCCGCCGCCGTCAGGGCGCTGCACGCCTCGGGCGTGAAGGTGATAGCCGACGTGGTGGTGAACCACCGCGTGGGGACCTCCGACTGGGCCGACTTCTCGGGGCCTGCCTGGGGGGCGGACTCGGTCTGCTCCGACGACGAATGGGGCAAGGGCAAGGGCGCCCCCGACACCGGCAAGGGCTTCCACGCGGCCCGCGACATAGACCATACCCGGCCCTATGTGCGGGAATCCCTTAAGGCCTGGCTCAAGGGCCTGCGCGACTCTCCCGGTTACGACGGCTGGCGCTACGATTACGCCCGCGGGCTCGCGCCGCGCTACCTGCTGGAGTACAACAGGGCCACCTCCCCGGCCTTCGCCGTGGCCGAGATCTGGGACGACCTGGACCCGGGGAATCCCGACGCCCACCGGCAGGCCCTGGCCGACTGGATGGACGCCGTCAACGGGGAGATAAAGGTCTTCGATTTCACCACCAAGGGGCTCCTGCAGCAGGCCCTGATGTCAGGCGAGTTCTGGCGCCTGCGGGGCCGCGACGGCCGCCCCGCCGGCCTGCTCGGCTGGTGGCCGCGCAACGCCGTGACCTTCCTCGACAACCACGACACCGGCCCCAGCCCCGGCGGCAAGCTGCAGGCGAAGTCATGGCCCTTCCCCTCCGAGCGGGTAATGGCCGGCTACGCCTACCTGCTGACCCATCCCGGGGTGCCCTGCGTCTACTGGCCGCATTTCTTCGACTGGGGGCTGAAGAAGGAGATCTCCGCCCTAATCGGGCTGCGCCGGCAGGCCGGCGTGGACGCCGCCAGCCAGGTGGTGGTCCTGAAGGCCGAACAGGGGCTTTACGCCTCCGTCACCGCCGGCCGCCTGGCCCTGAAGCTGGGGGACCGCCCCTGGTCCCCGGGCGAGGGCTGGCGCCTCGCCGCCTCCGGCCCCGGCTACGCCGTCTGGACCCATAATTAGGGTAGGGACGTAGATGACTATATGACTATCGCGGTTCCCGCCTGCACCTTCGCCTCTTTATGGCACGGCAACTAGTCATATAGTCATCTACGTCCCTGCTTTTTATATATAATTTTGTTCATGTACCAGAAACACTGGAACCTGAAGCGCCTTCCTTTCGAGAATACCCCCGACACCGAGTTCTTCTTCGAATCGGAGAAGCACGAGGAGGCTTTTTCCAGGCTCTCCTACGTGATGGACGAGAAGAAGGCCTGCGCGGTCCTGACCGGCGCCTACGGCACCGGCAAGACCCTGCTCCTTAAGGCCCTGGAGCGCCAGTTCAAGAAGAAAGGCTACGTTTTCTCCTTCGTCACCAACCCCAAACTCGACGACCTGGGCCTGCTGAAGATCATCCTGCACAATTTTACCGGTTATAACGTCCCCAAGCAGAAAGAGGACGTATTGATGGGCATAGAGCGCTTCCTGCGCGACACCTTCCAGGACGGCAAGCACGTTGTCGTCGCCATCGACGAGGCCCAGCTCATCAACGACGAGAGCGTCTTCGAGGAGCTGCGCCTGCTGCTGAATTTCCAGACCGAGACCCGCTTCCTGCTGACGCTGGTGCTCTGCGGCCAGCCCGAGCTCAAGGAGAAACTGGACTCCAACAAGCAGTTCAGCCAGCGCGTGACGCTCAGCTACCACCTCAAGCCGCTGGACTTCGAGGAAACGAAGCGCTACGTGGAGCACCGCCTGGAAGTGGCGGGCCTGGCGGAGAATATTTTCGACGGGAAAGCCATGGAGCTGCTCTACGAGCGCTCCGGCGGCATCCCGCGCTGGATAAACAACATAGCCAACATGAGCATGCTGGCGGCCTTCTCCAAAGGGGAGAGGGCGATCACCGCCGACCTCGTGTCGGAAGGCGTGGAGAGCAGCAGGTAAGGGGCGATAAATCATGAAGATCCTCGGCATCGGTCCGCATCCCGACGACCTGGAGTTCGGCTGCGGCGGCACGCTGCAGAAGATGGCCGCCGGCGGCCACAAGATCCACATGCTGGTCATGACGCAGGGCTCCGTGGGCGGGGACCCGCGGGTGCGCCTGGCCGAGCAGAAGCGGGCCGCGGCCATGCTGAAGGCCAGGCTCTACTGGGGCGGCTTCGAGGATACGGGCGTGACGCTGACCCGGGAGCTGATACGCACCGTGGAGCGGCACATGGAGGAGATAAAGCCCGACGTGGTCTTTGTCAACCACGCCGCGGACACCCACCAGGACCACCGCAGCGTGGCCAAGGCGGTGGAGACCGCCGCCCGCTACGCCAAGAACCTGCTCTTTTACGAAGTCCCTACCACCATGGATTTCAACCCCGGGGTTTTCGTCGACATAGGCCCGGTCATCACCCGCAAGGTGAACCTCCTCAAATGCCACCGCTCCCAGGTGTATAAGACCAGGGTCAAGAACCTGTCCATCATCGAGAGCGCCAAGGCCACCGCGATGTTCCGCGGCTACCAGGACCGGGTCAAGTACGCGGAGGGCTTCGTGCCCCGCCGCCTGCTGCTGGATTACCTGCTGGATTGCGGGAAATGAGCCTCGGGGCCCGCACCTATATCTCCTTCGCGGCGCTGGCGGCCCTGCTGGCGCTGCTGCCCCCGGGAGGGCTCTCCGCCTGGACCTGGACCGAGGGCCTGCGCTGGGTCTACCTCTTCCTGATAGCCGCTTTCACCGCCCTCCTGGCGACGCCCCTGGCCGCCAGACTGGCGCCGCGCCTGGGCGCGATGGACGTCCCCGACGCGCGCAAGGTCCACAGCTCGCCCGTCCCGCGCTCGGGCGGCCTGGCCGTCTACCTGGCCTTCCTGGCCGCGGCGCTGCGCAATATGCAGTTCTCGACAGAGATCTGGGGCATACTCATCGGCGGGACTATAGTTTTCCTGCTGGGCTTCGCGGACGATTGCCGCGGCCTCTCCGCCCGGACCCGGCTCGCCTGGCAGGCGCTGGCGGCGCTGGCGGTCACCTTCTTCGGCCTTAAGCTCAGCTTCCCGCTCAACCTGCCTTTCGGCGAGGCGCTTTCCACGCTGCTCTCCGTGGTCTGGCTGGTCGGCATAGTCAACGCCTTCAATTTCATGGACGGGATTGACGGGCTGGCTTCCTCCATGGGCCTGGTCTGCGCCCTGCTCTTCCTGGGCATAGGCTGGAATTCCGGCCAGTATCCCCTGGCTTTCATTTCCGCCGCCCTGGCCGGCGCCTGCGCGGGCTTCCTGCGTTACAACTGGCGGCCGGCCGGCATTTTCCTCGGCGACTCCGGGTCCACCTTCATCGGCTTCATCCTGGGCTGCCTGGCCCTTTACGGCAGCTGGGCCACCGACGATCCCGCCGTGGCCTTCTCCACCCCGCTGCTGGTTCTGGGCATCCCCATCTTCGACATCATCTACACCACCGTGTCGCGCGTGCGCAACGGCAGCGTGCGCGGCGTGAAACAGTGGCTGGAGTACACCGGCAAGGACCATTTCCACCACCGCCTGATGAAGCTGGGCCTCGGCGTGGAGCAGACGGTGGGGTTCATCGTCCTGCTCAATATCTGCCTGGGCCTGGGCGCCTGGACCATCCGCCACACCGCCTCCACGCTGGGCACCTGGCTGCTCCTCGCCCAGAGCGTGCTGATCTTCCTGATAGTGGTAGTGCTGATGCTGCTGGGGAGGGAATACGTCCCCGTGAAGGAGCCGAAACCGTGAAGGACACCGTCATAAGGAAATATTCCGTGGCCGAGCTCGACGCCGAGCTCTTTACCCCGTTCACCATTTCCACGGGCAGCCACAAGAGCCTGGAGAACGCCGTTTTCTCGCTCGAGGCCGCCGGCGCGAAGGGTTACGGCGAGGCGGCCATCGCCACGCACATCACCGGCGAAACGCGGGCACAGACCATGCGCAGCCTGCGCAAGGCCGGGGAGTACCTGGCCGGGCGCGACGCCTCCGATTACCTCGGGGCCATGTGCGGCCTGGAGGAGCTCCTGGACGGCAACAGGGCCGCGCTCGCGGCGGCCGAGATGGCCGTGCTGGACCTGGCCTGCCGCCTGCAGGGCGTCTCGCTCTGGAAATTCTTCGGCGGGCGGGTGGCGCGGGCCAAGACCGACGTGACGGTGGTGATAGGCGGCGCGGCCGCGGCCTACGATTTCACGCTGAAAATGAGGCGCCGCGGCTTCCGCATCTTCAAGATCAAGACCGGCGTGGACATGGACGAGGATTTCCGCAGGCTGGAGGCCGTGCGGCGGGCCGCGCCGGGCTGCGCCGTGTACCTGGACGCCAACTGCGCCTATACCGCCAGGGAGGCCGAGAAATTCCTGAAGGAACTGATGCGCCGGGGCATCCGGCCGGAGGTGGTGGAACAGCCGGTCAGGAAGGACGATATCGACGGGCTCGCCTACCTCTCGCGCCGCCTGCCCATGCCGGTCTGCGCCGATGAGTCGGCCTATTCCCTCGACGACGTTTTCGAACTTATCCGCCGCGACGCGGTCACCGCGGTCAATATCAAGCTGACCAAGCTGGGCTTCCTGCGGGCCCGCGAGGTCTGGGCGCTGGCCCGGGCGAAGGGCATTAAGCTGATGATGGGCGAGATGCTGGAGAGCGAGCTCGCCTCCTGCGCCGCGGCGCAGTTCGCGGCCGGCCTGGGCGGCTTCGATTTCATCGACCTGGACACGCCTTTCTTCATCAAGAACAGCGGCATGAAGGGCGCCTCCTTCCTTTCCTCCGACGGCGTTTACTCGCTGGACAAGGTAAAGGCCGGCATAGGCGTGGCCCCCGGGGTGCGGCGGTGAAGTCCGCGGCGCTGCTCCTGGCGCTGGGGCTGGCGGCCGCGCCGGCTTTCTGCCAGGCGCCGGAGGAACTGCCGGGCATGACCGGGCTGCCGGACCTGCCGGAACTCGGCGACCTGCCCGAGCCGACCAGGTATCTCGCCGGCTACCTGCACGCGGGCGGCGGCTGGTCCGTGCCTTTCGGCGGCCACTGGGGGGATACTGATTCCGGTTTCAAGCCCTCCCAGGCCTTCAGCCTGGCCGCTTCCCGCCGCGTGGACGAACTGCTGAGTTACGGGCTTGAAACCGTCTACGCCTTCAACCACGTCCACCGGGAGATGAAAGACCTTAAATTAAAGGTCTTCGCCCTGGCCCCTTTCCTGCGGGTTTCTTTTCCCGAAGGCGACACCCTCTACTACGGCACCCTCGGCGCCGGCCTTTACCAGTGGACCCAGCCTGCCTTCAACGCCGGGGGGACCAGGTACGCCTCCGATTCCGGCTCCAGCGCCGGCATGAACCTGGGCGGCGGGGTCTCCTACCCGTTCTGGTTCGGGACCCGCCTCGGGCTTGACCTGCGCTGGCACCATATCTTCAACATGGAGGGGAGTAATTTCGACCTGGATACGGCGGACAATTTCAACGTGCTGCTGACCCTCCATTACGGCGTCTGGAAGAACAAGAGATAGCCTGGGGTCAGGTCTTTACTTTTGACCTTTTGCCACTCTCCGACCGGCGGGATCCCGGAAGAGGTCAAAAGTAAAGACCTGACCCCCTTGACAATCGCGATTTCGTCTGCTAAAACATAGTTGGACGCCGCCGTAGTGCGGCCTCCACCTGTGAACTCCCCGAAGGAAGGGGACGCGAAAACCCGCCAAAAGCGGGTTTTCGCTTTTACCCGCCCGGCCCGCTTCCCGGGCATTTCCCTAATTAGTATAATTTATATATATAAAAAGGCCGCAGCGTCGGCCTTTTGGATCCGATTTCCAGGAGGACCTATGGGAAAATTCGTGGAGTGCGTGCCTAATTTCAGCGAGGGCCGGGACCTGGCCAAGATCAACGCCATCGTGGACGCCGCGCGCGCGGTGCCGGGCGTGCTGGTGCTGGACGTGGAGAAGGACGCGGACCATAACCGCACCGTGCTCACCTTCATCGCCCCGGTGGAGACCGCGGCGGACGCCATGTTCGCCGTCACGAAGAAGGCCCAGCAGCTCATAGACCTCAACCACCACAAGGGTGAGCATCCCCGCATGGGCGCCACCGACGTGGCCCCCTTTATCCCCGTCATGGGGTCCACCATCGAGGAGTGTGTGAAGCTGGCCGAAGCGGCTGGCGAGCGCATAGGCCGCGAGCTCGGCATCCCGGTCTACCTCTACGACCGCGCCGCGAAGTTCGAGCACCGCAGGGACCTCGCCAAGGTGCGCAAGGGCCAGTTCGAGGGCCTGCGCGAGGTCATCGGCAAGGACCCGGAGAGGGTGCCCGACTTCGGGCCCAACCAGATCCACCCCACCGCCGGCGCCATGGCCGTGGGCGCCCGCAACCAGATCGTCAACTTCAACGTCAACCTGAACACCACGGACATGGAGTTCGCCAAGGGCCTGGCCAAGAAGATCCGCACGTCGGGCGGCGGCCTGCCGGCCCTGCGCGCAAAGGAGATCTTCCTTGAGAGCAAGGGCCAGGTGCAGATGTCCACCGTGCTGACCGACTACAAGACCACCTCGATCAAGCGCGTGATGGACGAGATGCAGAAGGACCTCGGGCCCAAGGGCGTCACCGTCAGCGGCACCGAGCTCATCGGCCTGACCACGCAGGACGCCATAACGGATTACGCCGTCGAGAACCTGCAGGTGAAGGATTTCAACAAGGAGACCCAGGTGCTGGAGACCAAGCTCCTGAACCTGCTCTCCTCCTGGCAGGCCGGGGCCAACCTCTTCATAGACGCGCTGGCCAACACCGACCCCACGCCCGGCGGCGGTTCCGCCGCGGCCGTCAACGGCGCCATGGGCTGCGCGCTCGGGCAGATGGCCCTCGGCATCTCCCTGCGCAGCAAGAAGCTGGACGAGGCCAGGAAGCCCGCCCTGCGCGAGCTCGCCGCCCGCCTGGCCTCCCATAAGGCCGAGCTGCAGAACTGCGTGGCCGAGGATTCCGCCTCCTTCGACCGCTTCATGGAGGCCATGAAGACCCCCAAGGAGAACCCCGAACGCAAGGTGAAGATGCAGGCGGCCCTCAAGTACGCCGCCGAGGTGCCGCTCAAGACCGCCCGCCTCTCTTCCGAGGCCCTGGCGGGGCTCATAGTCTGCTCCTCCTGCGTTTCGTCCCAGGTGGTCTCCGACTACCGCAGCGCCCGCTACCAGCTGGAGGCGGCCATCCGCTGCGCCGCCGAGAACGTCTTCATCAACGCCGAAGGCCTGGAGGACAGGGCCGCCGCCGAGAAGATGACGGCCGAGGTGAAGGGCTACCTGGCCGCCTGCGAGGCCGTTAAGGCGTAGTTTAAGATTTAAAGGAACTCCTCTTAGGAGGGGTTCAGCGAAGCGACGACGAAACGGGGAACCTTAGGTTCCCCTTGTAGAGCCCCCGGCCGACGAAGGCCGGGCCGATAATCGGCCCCGAGCGAAGGCGAGGGGGGCGACAGGGAAGGAGAACTACCGAATGGCAAGCATCGACGCAATATCCCGCGGTTTAATGCTGGACAGCCTTAAGGAGTACGCCAAGAGGCGCATCCCTTACGACCTGCTCCGCGAGCTGGACGAGAAGAACGAGTTCCCGGCCGAGATCCTGAAGGAGATGTACGACCCGTCCGTCCTGGGCGTGCACCTGCTGATGATCCCCGAGGAGTACGGCGGGGTTTCCGGCTGCACCTATGACATCTACCGGGTCTGCGAGCAGCTCGCCCGCATCGACCTGGGCATCGCCACCGGCGTGTTCGCCACCTTCCTCGGCACCGACCCGCTGAACGTGGGCGGCACCGAGGAGCAGAAGGAGAAGTGGCTGACCCGCATCGCCAGTGAGAAGCTGCTGGTGGCTTACGGCGCCACCGAGCCCGACGCCGGTTCCGACCTCGTGAACCTGCGCACCCGCGCCGAGCACGTGGTCAAGAACGGCAAGGTGGTCGGCTACCGCGTCACGGGCCAGAAGCAGTGGATCTCCAACGGCGGCGTGGCCGACCTCTACACCATCCTCGCCATGGCTCCCGGCGGCCCGTCGTGGTTCCTGGTGGAGCGCGGCATGGAGGGCTTCAGCCCGAACAAGCACGAGGACAAGCACGGCATCCGCCTGTCCAACACGGCCGGCCTCTCGCTCGATAACGTCTATGTCCCGGCCGAGAACCTGATAGGCATGGAGGAGGGGAAGGGCCTCATGCAGGCGCAGGCCGTGTTCGGCTACACCCGCCTGATGGTGGCCGCCTTCGGCCTGGGGGCCGGCACCGAGGCGCTGGAGCAGGCCGTGCGCTACAGCCAGCAGCGCATCCAGGCCGGCACGCCGCTCTCCGAAAAGCAGGGCTACACGCACAAGCTTATGGTCCCGCACGCCTGCCGCCTCGAAGCCGCGCGCTCCTATATCGAGTACACGGCCAACCGCCTGGACGGCGGCGAGCACGGGCTGCAGACCGAGGGCGCCATTGCCAAGTACACCGCCACCGAGGGCGGCAACCGCATGGCCGAGGACGCCATCCAGGCGCTCGGCGGCTACGGCTATACCCGCGACTTCCCGGTGGAGAAGATCAAGCGCGACATCAAGATCACCTGCATCTACGAGGGCACCAGCGAGATCATGGAGATGACCATCTACCGCGGCCGCTGGCAGGAGCATCTCAAGACGCGCGGCCGCTACTACATGGACCAGGCCGACCAGCTCGACCAGCTTCACGCCCAGGTGCCCTGCGTGGGCGCCCACGCCGCCGCCCTCGGGCTGCGCGCGCTCGGCGCCATCATGGAGGAGTGCCGCGTGCAGAAGCTGACCCGCCACCAGCACGTCACCTTCAAGCTCGGCCGGCTGATAGCCGACGCCGAGGTGGCCGCCTGTTTCGCGCGGGCCGCCGCCCAGCAGAAGTACAGCGAGACGGTGCGCTTCGACAAGGACGCCTGGCAGGCCATGGCCCGCGTGTTCGCCCGCGAGGCGGCGCTGAACACCGCAGTGCAGGGCCTGGCCCTGGTACTCGGCGCGGCCGAGCAGGCGGGGAACCTCGCCGACGCGATGAACCTGGACGCGGTGCAGGCCGAGCAGAAAGGCCTGGTCGCCGACATGGACCTGGTCGCCGCCAAGCTCAAGCAGACTTTCAAGGCCAGATAAGGGGACAACATGAACATAGCCGTACTCATCAAGCAGGTTCCGGACTCCACCGAGGTCAAGATCAACCCCGAGACGGGCACCCTGATACGCGCCGGCGTGCCCAGCATCCTGAATCCTTACGACCACTTCGCCCTCGAGGCCGCCCTCGAGCTCAAGAAGAAGCACGGTTTCAAGGTGACCGTGGTCTCCATGGGGCCGCCCCAGGCCAAGGCCGTGGTGCAGCTCGCCCTGGCGCTCGGCGCCGACGAGGGCGTGCTCCTTTCCGACATGGCCTTCGCCGGTTCCGACACCTGGGCCACCTCCTACGCGCTGGCCAAGGGCGTCAGGAAGATCGGCAAGGTGGACATCATCTTCGCGGGCATGCAGGCCATAGACGGCGACACCGCGCAGACCGGCCCCGGCGTGGCCCAGCAGCTGGGCATCCCGCAGATCACCTTCTGCGAGCACGTGGACGTGGACGGCCGCAGGGTGCTGGCCCGCAAGCAGATAGACGGCGGCCACGAGCTGCTGGAGGCCAAGCCCCCGGTGGTGATCACCATGATCATGGGCAAGGACTGGGCGCCCAGGCACCCTTCCTTCCCGGCCGTGCACGGCTCCCTGAAAAAACCGTGCCACACCTGGAGCGCCGCGGACGTGGGCGCGGAGGCGCAGTACCTGGGCCTCAAGGGTTCGCCCACCCAGGTCAACAAGATCTACCCGCCCCCGCAGAGGGAGAAGGCGGCCATGTTCCAGGGCTCGGGCGTCCAGAACGTGGAGAAGATCCTCGAGATCCTGAAGGCCGAGCACTTCACGGGCGAGTGAACGAATTTAACACCAGGAGAAAAAGATGATCGAAGTTTCCAAAAAATGCATAGGCTGCTCCAAGTGCGTGCCTGTCTGCCCCTTCGCCGCGATCAATATGATCGACAAGAAGGCGACCATGAACGAGGCCTGCACCCTGTGCGGCGCCTGCGTGCAGGTCTGCCCCGTCAACGCCATCACCATCACCCGCGAGGAGGGCTCCAAGCGCGACCTCTCCGGGTACAAGGGCGTCTGGGTCTACGTGGAGCTCTCCGAGACAGGGGATAAGGCCCATCCCAAGAAAATCAAGCAGGTCACCTACGAGCTGCTCTCCGCCGGCCGCCGGCTGGCCGACGAGCTGGGCGAGGAGCTCTGCGCCGTGCTGCTGACCGACAAGGACCACAATTACGGCAAGCAGCTGGGCGAATACGGCGCCGACAAGGTCTACATGGTGGAGCACGACGAGCTGTTCGAGTACAATACGGACATCTTCTCCACCGTCATCGTCTCGCTGGTGACGCGCCATAAGCCCTCCGTGATGCTCTACGGCGCCACCATCCAGGGCCGCGACCTCGCGCCGCGCGTGGCCTCCACCCTCTACGTGGGCCTGACGGCCGACTGCACGGCCCTCGCCATCAAGGACGGGCTGCTGCTGCAGAGCCGCCCCGCCTTCGGCGGCAATATCATGGCCGACATCCTGGCCCCGAACTCCAGGCCGCAGATGTCCACCGTGCGCCCCAACGTCATGAAGATGGGCGAGCCGGTGCTGGGCCGCTCGGCGCTGGTGGTGCGCGAGCCCGCAAAGCTCGACAAGAGCCTGCGCCGGGTCAAGGTGCTCGAGCGCAAGATCGACCACGGCTCCGGCGCGGTGAAGATCGAGAACGCCAATATCATAGTTTCCGGCGGCCGCGGCATGAAGACCAAGGAGAAGTTCCGCCAGCTCGAGGAGCTCTCCAAGCTCCTGGGCGGCGTGGTGGGCGCCTCGCGCGCGGCCGTGGACCTGGGCTTCAAGGAAAAATCGCACCAGGTTGGCCAGAGCGGCACCACGGTGTCGCCCAAGCTCTACCTCTCCTTCGGCATCTCGGGCGCGGTGCAGCATATAGTTGGCATGAAGGCCTCCGACGTGGTGGTGGCCGTGAACAAGGACCCCAACGCGCCCATCTTCAACGTCGCCAAGTACGGCATAGTCGGGGACGTGAACGAGATCGTGCCCAAGCTCATAGAGGCTTTGAAGAAGCGCAACTAGCGGCGGCCCGCGAGGGCCGGTAAAAACAGTGACACTGCTTAACAGGCTCCTGCTGATAGTCTTCGGGGCCGGGCTGATACCTATCGTCCCGGCCGGGCTCTTCCTTTTCTATTTCCAGGCCCGGGCCAAGCAGGACATCTCCAGCCTGCAGCGCAACGTCTCGCAGATGGGCGCGCTGATGATGGAGCGCGAGGCGCAGGACCTCTCCCGCCGTTTCGAGCGCATGTGGGACCAGGACGGCTCCTATGTAAGCCAGGCCGCGCTGGAGAAGGCGCTGCGCAAGAACCCGGAGTTCCTGTACCTAGCCTTCACCGGCCGCGACGGGCGCGAACTGATAAGCGGGGGTGTCCCCGAACTCAAGCGCTATCTCGGCTACCTGGACCTCGCCGGGGACCCGCTCTTCCGCAGGGCCGCGGCGGGTGAAAGGGCGGTGCTGGGCCGCTTCGAGACCGTCTTCGACATGCCGGTCTGCCGGCTCGTCTACCCGATAGGCGGCGGGTATTACGCCTTCGCCGCCGTGAACATGCGGGACCTTTTCGAGAAGCTGCGCGCCCAGCGCATCGGCATGACCGGCGGCCTGCTCATCACCGACGCGGAAGGGCATTCCCTGCGGCTTTCCGGCTCTTTCGAAAAGTTCGACCCGGCCGCGGTGCGGGCCATGCTCTCCCGCGGGCAGCTGTTCGAGATAGACGGCGCCGTCGGCCGCTACATAGGGGCCGCGGCGGCCGTGAGGGGGTTCGACCTGTACGTGGTGGCGCTGGAAAGCAGGGCCGAGGCCTATTCCGGCGTGGACCGGATCGCCTGGCTGATGGCCTTTTTCATGCTGGCGGTAGCCACGGCCTTCTATTTCTCCGCCCTGCTCTTTACCCGCCGCCTGGGCCTGCCCGTAGGCGAGCTGATGGCCGGGGCCGGCCGGGTCTCCTCCGGCGATTTCCGGACCCCGGTCCCCGAGCGGACCGAGTTCGCCGAGCTTTCCGCGCTGCTGCGCGCTTTCAACTCCATGATGAGGGAAGTGGACCGCTACCACGGCATCCAGGTGGAGAAGGTCTTCGAGGAAAAGCAGAAGCTCGAACTGCTGATAAGCCTCATACACGACGCCATAATCCTGTCCGACATGAGGGGCGAGCTGCTTTACGCCAACGCCGCCGGCAAGGCCCTGCTCGGGGCGGAGAAGCAGCCCGAAGGCGAGAACGAGCCCCTGCGGCGCAAGATCGCCGACCTGGTCGCCAGGAAAGCCTCCTCGCCGGGGGGGATCGTGGAACTGGAGGCGGGAGGCGGGAAGAAATACTACCGGGTCAGCGTGCAGACCCTCGCGGCCAGGACCCAGGTGCCCGCGGTCTTCATGGTGCTGCGCGACGTCACGCTGGAGCGGCGCATGCAGCGCATGAAGGAGGATTTCTTCCACTCCGTGGCGCACGACCTCCGGGCCCCGCTGCTGACCATGCAGGGCTACATCAAGCTGCTGGAGAAGGAATTCGCGCCCGAAGCCAGGCAGTCGGGATACGTTCGCAGCGTAAAGGAATCCAGCGACCGGCTTTTCAAGCTGCTGGAGAACATCCTCGACATCTCGAGGATGGAGGCCGGCCAGCTCAAGCCCGACATGAGGCGCGTCGAGGCCGCGGAGTTCCTGGAGCAGGCCGCCGCTCCCTTCAGGCCCCTTTTCGAGGAGAAAAAGATAGCTTTCACGGTAGAGGCCGCCGGCGCGGCCGGGGCCGGTTTCCTGGCCGATCCGGGGCTGCTGCGCAGGGTCCTTGATAACCTGCTTTCCAACGCCTGGAAATTCACGCCGGAGGGCGGCAAGGTTTCCGCCGCGGTAAGGTCCTCCGGGCAGGAGGTCGTTTTCGAGGTTTCCGACAGCGGCCCCGGCATACCGGCCGACCAGCTGGAAGCGATCTTCGAGAGGTACAGGCGCCTTAAATCCGTGGAGGGCGAGAGCGGCTTCGGCCTGGGCCTGGCCATCGCCCGCAAGATAGCCGAGCTGCACGGCGGGACCTTGAAGGCGGAGCCTTCCGGCTCCGGGGCCAGGTTCAGGCTTTCGCTCAGGCTGGAGGGCAGGGCCTGAAGGCGCCGGGCCGGGGGAACTCGCGGCGGAACTTATTTGGGGAACTTATACTAGGGGTGACTTATGGATAAAAAATCCTTGGAGAGCAAGAAGGTCGTTTATATTTTCGGCGCCGTTCTTTCGGCGCTGATGCTGTTCACCATGATCTTCGAATGGGCCGTGCCGAGGGGCGGCTGGCTCCGCGCGCTGAACAACGCCTGGTCGGATTTCCGGGTCAATTCCCCGGTCTACTTCGCCGCCCTCTCCTCGGAGTCGGATAAGAACGATTTCTCCTACGGTTTCGGCGACCTGATAAACAAGCCCGGCGACCCCAGGATAGTGATAGCCGCCATAGACAACCACACGCTCAACAACCTCGGTTACCCCTTCAAGCGCAAGTACTACGGGCAGATGATCGCCGCGCTCAACCGGCTCGGGGCCAAGGTCATCGTAATGGACGTGTTCACGGTGGACCCGGATAAGTCCGACCCGCAGAGCGACGCCGAATACATCGGGGCCGTGCGCCGGGCGGGCAACGTGATCAGTTCCATGGCCTTCGACAGGTGGAACGGCAGCTTCCAGATCCCGATCAAGGGCCTGCCCGAGGCCAGCCGCTACGTGGCCATCCCCAACATGGACAAGAGCCTGAGCTCGGACAACAAGGTCCGCAACGTCTTCCTCTTCGACCCCGACGGGACCTACTCCCTGGCCAGGGAGAAGGGCCTCAAGTTCGGGGCCTCGTCCAAGGAATACGCGGAGATCAACCTCGCTGGGCTCTCCCCGGCGGCCTACGCCATCTTCAAGAACGAGTCCCTGTCCTCCGTCTGGGCCAAGTTCGGCACCGAGCAGTACGCCCTTAACTTCAGGTACCCGGTGGTGCGCAAGTCCCACCCGGGCTGGTCCAAGGAGGACCAGACCGATTTCTCGGTCTACCGCTGGGTTTCCGTCCTGGACATCATACAGGGCAAGCTGAGCCCGGAGGAGAAGGCCGCCATAAAGGGAGGCATAGTCTTCGTCGGGTCCACGGCCATAGGCGCCTACGACCATTATCCCTCGCCTTTCATGCCCAACCTCCCCGGGGTGGAGGTCCACGCCAACGCCCTGGACAACATGCTCAACGGCGATTTCCTGCGGCCGGTCAACGGCTGGCTGGTGGCGGCCGTGGTGCTGCTGCTCATCTGGCTCCCGATCTGGCTGCGCGGCCGCTCCGTCTCCCTCATCTCGGCGGTGGTCGGCATGGTGCTGCTGACCGCGATCCTCCTGGACTATTACCTGCTGCACCGGGTGTACAGCTTCATGCTCGCCAACCTGGTCGTGGCGGTCTCCTTCCCGTTCATCTTCGTCACCGTCTATAAGGCCCTGATAGAGGGCCGCGAGAAGAAGTGGATCAAGAACACCTTCGGGCAGTACCTCTCGCCCAAGGTCGTGGACCTGATCACCAAGGACCCGTCCAAGCTCTCCCTCGGCGGAGAGAAGCGGGAGATGACGGCCTTCTTCCTGGACATCGCCGGCTTCACGACCATGTCCGAAAAGCTCGCCCCCGAAGAGCTGACCGCGATGCTGACCCACTACCTGTCCGGGCTTACCGACGTGGTGCTCAAGCACGACGGCACCGTCGATAAGTTCATCGGCGACTGCATCATGGCCTTCTGGAACGCCCCGCTGGACCAGAAGGACCACCGCCGGCTGGCGGTGCTGGCCGCGGTGGACTGCCAGGCCGAGATGAGGCGCCTCAACGAGACCCTGACCCAGTACGAGATCAAGCCGGCCTGCCGGGTGGGCCTCAACACCGGGCCTATGGTCGTGGGCAACATGGGTTCCAAGACCCGCATGTCCTATACCGTCATGGGCGACCCGGTAAACCTCGCCTCCCGCCTGGAAGGCGCCAACAAGTTCTTCCATTCCAAGATCATGGTCAGCGGGAACACCTTCGAAGGCCTGCAGGACCAGTTCGACCACCGCGAGCTGGGCAGCATCCGGGTGGTCGGCAAGGCCATCCCGGTCAAGGTCTACGAGCCCTTCGCCAGGAAAGGCGAGGCGGACGCGGACGTAAAAGCGATGCTGCCGCATTACGAGGCCGGGCTGCAGAAGTTCCGCAAGGGCGACTTCAAGGCGGCGCAGAAGGACTTCAAGGCCGCCCTGGAGGCGCGGCCCGGGGACGGCCCGGCGCAGTTCTACGTCGACACCTGCGCCCAGTTCGCCAAGGAGCTGCCCAAGGACTGGGACGGCGCCTTCAACCTGACCTCCAAAGGCTGATATGGAAATATTCTGGAGACTGCTGCTGTCGCACCTGCTGGCGGATTTCACGCTGCAGTTCGACGTGGTCAACCGCCTCAAGCGCGACACTTCCTGGGGCATGCTGGTGCATTGCCTGACCCACCTGGTCACGGCGCTCGCGCTGCTGTGGCCGCGCCTGGGCGACGCCTGGTTCGGCCTGGGGGGGCTGCAGGTCAACGGCTGGTGGGCGCTGCTGTTCATGTTCCTGGTGCATTACCTGGTGGACGAGCTGCGCATCTACACCATGAAGAGCCTCGGCTGGCGCGACGGCACCGTGAGCTTCCTGGCGGACCAACTGCTGCACGTCTACGTGCTCTTCATGATCTCGCCCATCGTGATCCCCGGCAAGGACATGCTGATCCCGGAGAAATGGGTGGGCATCGCCTGCATGCTGGTGCTGGTGGCGCACTTCACCACCGTGCTGATCTACTTCCTGGAGAAGGACCTGTTCGGCAAGGGCTTCCCGCGTTTCGACGAGAAGTACTTCCTCATCTTCGAGCGCGTGGTGCTCTGGGCCTTCTTCTTCGTGAACGGCTACTGGTGGGTCCCCTTCGCCGCGGCCTGGGCCTTCCAGATCTTCTACGTGCGCCGCAAGCGCATCATCGACCTGTCGCTGGCCAATGTCTGGCTCAGCGTCGTCCTGACGGCCGGCCTCGGGGTCTGGACCAGGTACATCTATTACGGGGCGCTTTAAGACATGGACCGGACCGTGGCGGACAAACGCATAGAGGAGGCAGTCTTCACTTTCGTCGACGTGGAGACCACCGGCCTGTCCCCGCGCAGCGCCAGGGTCTGCGAAGTGGCCGCCGTCAGCTTCCGCGGCCAGGACCGGCTGGAGACCCTGGCCGAGCTGGTGAACCCCGGCCTGCCCATCCCGCCGGAAGTTTCCCGCATCCACGGCATCACCGACGCGATGGTCAGGAACAGCCCCTCGTTCGGGGGGGTGGCGCCCCGGTTGCTGGCCATGCTGGAGGAATCAGTGCTGGTGGCCCATAACGCCGAGTTCGACCTCGGCTTCCTGCGGGCCGAATGCGAAAGGGTGGGCCTGCGTTTCCCCAGGCTGCACGTGGTGGATACGCTGCTGGTCGCCAAGAAGAGCAGGAAATTCCAGAGCAACCGGCTCGGCAATATCGCCGCCGAGCTGAACCTCTCCAACGAGGGCTGGCACCGCGCCCTCGCCGACGTGGAGATGACTCGCAAGATCTTCGAACATTTCATAACCGGGTTCAGGGCGGCCGGTGCTCAAACCGTGGCCGACCTGCTCAGGGAAAGTGGAGGAAAAACATCATGAATAAGCCGTTCCAGCTGGGGTCAGCCCCCGATATCGTTGATTTCGCCGAGGTGGCCTACGGGTTCCGCCGGGTGGCGGTGCCGCCGCGGGCCCTTAAGCTCGTAGCGGCCAGGCGCGCCAAACTTGAAGCGCTGCTGGCCGGCGACAAGGTCATGTACGGCATCAATACCGGCTTCGGCGAACTGGCCAGCCAGCGCGTCTCCAAGGAGAACCTGAAGGCGCTCCAGGTGAACCTCATCCGCAGCCACGCCTGCGGCGTGGGCGAGCCGCTCGAGGACGCCGAGGCGCTGGCCCTGGTCTTCGCCAGGGCCAACGAACTGGCCATGGGCAATTCCGGGGTCCGCCCGGTAGTCGTCCGGCGGCTGGCCGACCTCGTCAACAAGGGCATAGTGCCCTTTATCCCTTCCAAGGGGTCGGTGGGCGCCAGCGGCGACCTGGCCCCCTCGGCGCATATGGCCCTGGTCCTCATCGGAGAGGGCTACGCCAAGTTCCGGGGCGAGTGCGAATGGCGCCCCTCCGCGGCCGTGCTTAAAAAGGCCGGCATTAAACCGATAGAGCTGGCCGAGAAGGAGGGCCTGGCCCTCATCAACGGCACCCAGGCCATGAAGGCCGTGGGCGGCCTCGCCCTCTTCGAGGCGATGAACCTGTTCTCCGCGGCGGTGCTCACCGGCGCCATGAGCGTGGAGGCCCTCAAGGGCACCCCGGTGGCCTTCGACGCCCGCATCCACGCGCTCAAGCCGCACCGCGGCCAGAAAGAGGTGGCCGCACTGCTCGAGGGCCTGCTCAGGGGCAGCCAGATCCGCGCCTCGCACCGCTCCACCGATAAGCGCGTGCAAGACCCCTACTCCCTGCGCTGCATGCCGCAGGCCATGGGCGCGGCCAGCGACGCGCTTGAATACGCGCTGGGCGTCTTCGAGACCGAGTTCGGCAGCGTCACCGACAACCCGCTGGTGGTGTCCGGCGCGGGACAGGGGGGGATAGAGGTCCTCTCCGGCGGCAATTTCCACGGCCAGGCCGTCTCTTTCGCCGCGGACTTCGCGGCCATAGCGGTGACCGCGCTCGGCAATATCTCCGAGCGGCGCGTGGCCCAGCTGGTCAGCGACTTCAAGATCCTGCCGCCCTTCCTCGCCCGCAATCCCGGCCTGGAATCCGGCTTCATGATCGCCCACGTCACCGCGGCCGCCCTCTGCAACGAAAATAAGATCCTCAGCCACCCGGCCAGCGCCGATTCCGTGCCGACCTCCGCGAACAAGGAGGATTTCGTCAGCATGGGCATGAACGCCGCCCTCAAGCTGCGGACCGTGGTCCGCAACACCGCGCGCATCTACGCCATCGAGATGATGGCGGCCGCCGAGGGCATAGAGTTCCACCGCCCGCTCAAGTCCAGCCGCCGCGTCGAGGCCGCGCTGGCGGCGCTGCGCAAGATCTCGCCCGCCTTCAGGGGGGACGAGGTCTTCTCGGAGCGCATCGAGGCCGTGGCCGACGCCATGCTGACCGGCTACTTCATTTACTGACCAGGAGGAAAAGATGAAAGCGATACGCGCCGCTCGCGGCAATAAACTTTCTTGCAAAGGCTGGCAGCAGGAGGCCGCCCTGCGCATGCTGATGAACAACCTGGACCCCGAGGT
>CAYSYJ010000019.1:0-21261 GCA_964435105.1 uncultured Elusimicrobiaceae bacterium | reverse complement strand
TCGTTGTTGAAGACCAGGCCGTCGGCCACCTTGGCCATTATGCCCAGTGAGGCCAGGGCGGCGTCGAGGGCGGCGAAGAGCGGGCCTTTGCCCAGCTGGGCGTCGCGGTTGTAGCCGGACGGCAAATTGCCGGCCAGGGACAGCGCCTTCAACTCCTCGCCCAGCACGGCGTGGTATTTCCCCCGCACCAGCTCCAGCACGTCGGGGTTTTTCTTCTGCGGCATGATGGAGCTGCCGGTGCAGAACTTCTCCGGCAACGACACGAAGCCGAACTCCGGCATGCTGAAGAGCACCAGGTCGGTGGCCAGCTTGTTGAGCGTCAGCATGACCTGCGAGCACAGGTGCATGATGGCCGGCTCGAACTTGCTGCGGGTGAACTGCGCGTAGATGGGGTTCTCTATGGCTTTAGAAAAACCCATCAGCTTGGCGCTATAGTTCTTGTCGATGCCGAGCACCGGCACGCCGAAGCCGGCGGCCGAGCCCAGCGGGGACTGGTCTATGAGCTTAAGCAGGAAGTCCACATGCTTGGCGTCGTCGGCCGCGGCGGCGGCGAAGCAGCCCAGCCAAATGCCCACGGTGGTGGGCATGGCACGTCGCATGTGCGTGTAGCCCGGCATTGGGATGCGCCCCTGCTTGGCCGCGAGCTTCTTGCAGGCGGCGGCAAAGGCCGCCAACCGCGTCTTAAGCTCCACAAGCGTTTCCCGCTCGTAGAGCCGCAGGGCGGCCAGCACCTGGTCATTGCGGGAGCGGCCGGTATGCACCTTCTTGCCGGCCTCGCCGTATTTAGCTGTCAGCCAGCCCTCTATGGCCGTGTGGCAGTCCTCGTCCTCGCGCTTCACCTCGAACTTCCCGGCGGCGTCGAGTTCGGCTATGCGCTTTAAACCGGCGAGGATCTTGGCCAGTTCGCCGGCCTTAAGCAGCCCGGCCTTCTTCAAAGCACGAGCGTGCGCGGCCGAGGCCAGGCAGTCGTATTTCACCAGCCGGCGGTCCAGCACATAGTCGTCCCCCACCGTGAAGGACTCTATATCCTTGTCCAGGTCATAGCCCTTGGCCCAGAGTTTCATCAGTTGTTCCCCGAGTGCTTGTTCATGATGGCGCTGTGGGCCATCAGCCGCGTGGCGTGGATCTTGATGAACCCTTCCGAGTCCTTCTGGTTGAAGCCGCCGGCTATGTCCATGCTGGAGAGGTCCTTGTTGTAGAGGGAGCTCGTGCTCTCGCGGCCCACGGCCATCACGTTGCCCTTGTAGAGCTTCAGCGTCACGCTGCCGTCTATGGCCTTCTGGCTCTCGTTCACCGCGGCCATCAGGAAGCTCATCTCCGGGCTGAACCAGAAGCCGTTGTAAACGAGCTCGGCAAACTTGGGCGAGAACATGTCCCGCAGCCGCATCACCTCGCGGTCCATGGCTATGCCTTCAATGTCCTTGTGCGCGGCGTAGAGTATGGTGCCGCCGGGGGTTTCGTACACGCCGCGGGACTTTATGCCCACGAACCGGTTCTCCACCATGTCTATGCGGCCTATGCCATTCTTGGCGCCGAGGTCGTTCAACATATTGAAGAGCTTCAGCGGGTCGGTCTCGCTTTTGCCGGTGTTGAGGTTGGTCACCTTCACCGGGGCGCCGTCCTTGAAGACTATCTTCACCTTGGTCGCCTTGTTGGGAGCCTTCTCCGGCGAGACTGTCTTGGAGTAAATGTCCTCGGCGCATTCGTGCGCGGGGTCCTCAAGAATACCGGCCTCGTGGCTGATATGCAGCAGGTTGTCGTCCTCGCTGTAGGGCTTCTTGATGGTGGAGCTGATCTCTATGTTATGCTTCTTGGCATAATTGATGAGGTCGGTGCGGCCCTTGAACTCGGAGAGGAACTCCTCGGTCTTCCACGGGGCTATCACCTTTATCTTGGGGTTCAGCGCGTAGTAACCCAGCTCGAAGCGCACCTGGTCATTGCCCTTGCCGGTGGCGCCGTGCGAAACATAGGCCGCGCCTTCCCTGTTGGCTATCTCTATCTGCCGCTTGGCGATGAGCGGCCGCGCGGCCGAGGTGCCCAGCAGGTAGCGGCCCTCGTAAAGGGCGTTCGCCTTGAAGATGGGGAAGATATAGTCGGTGACGAGTTCTTTCTTGAGGTCCTCGATATAAACTTTTTTCGCGCCCACCTTGAGCGCCTTGCGCTTGGCCGCCTGGAAATCCCCCGCCTGGCCCACATCCGCTATATAGGCGATGACCTCGTAACCCTTGTTCACCAGCCACTTCAGGATCACCGAGGTATCCAGGCCGCCGCTGTAGGCGAGCACCACTTTGTTGTTCTTCATCTTATTACTCTCCTTAATATATAGCAGCCCGGGGGGCTGTTGCATAAATATACGAAATTATGGATATTTATACAACAGCCGCCGCAAAAAGCCGCGGGCCGGCGGAAAGGCCGGCCCGGGACTCAGCGCTGGAGGGTTCTGTTATTCGGCCTGCGGCTGCCAGGACTGCAGCAGGGCCAGCAGCATGGCGGCCACTATTGGCCCGAAGATGACGCCCAGTATGCCGAACATCCTGATGCCCGCGAAGATGGCTATCAGCGCCAGCAGCGGGTGCATGTCGCCGTGGCCTTTCATCACTATAGGGCGCACGACATTGTCCATCAGGCCCGCCACCACCGCGACCGCGGCCATGAAGAGCAGTTTGAACAGGGCGCCGTGGAAATAAAGGTAGACGGCCCCGGCCAGGCAGACCGGCAGGCTGCCCAGTATCGGTATCCAGGCGAAGATAAAGGTGGCCCCTCCGGCCAGGAAGACTCCCGGCACGCCCAGCGCCAGGAAACCGAGCATAACGACCAGCGCCTGCGCGGCCGCGGCGGCCGAGGTGGCCCATACCGTGCTGGCGGCGGTGGCGCGGAAGGCCGAGGTCAGCCGGCCTTTGAGGGAAGCTTCCATCGGCACCTTGGAGGTGAGCCAGCGCATAAAGGTCTCGCCCTCGAAAAGCAGGAAGAACCAGGCCAGCAGCGAGATCACCAGCTTGAGGGCCAGTTCCGGCAGGGCGGCGGCCTGCACCAGTATCACCCGGCTCAGCGCCGCGCCGGCGCTCTGCGCGAACTCCAGCCCCTTGGCCTGCAGGTCGCCGGGGTTCTCTATCACCCACTGCACCGGCCGCAGCGCGGTGGCGGCGTCCACCGCCCGGCGGATGAACTCGGCGCCGCGCTCGTCGGCCAGGTAGGCGGCCAGGGCTATGGCCTGCTTGATGGCCGTTACCGCGAAGGCGGCCAGCGGCGCTATGATGGCCAGCAGTATCACCGCCATGGTGAGCCCGGCGGCGACGCGCGGCCCCAGGCCGCGCTTCTGCAGGGCGTCATAGAGCGGCCGGCTGAGTATGGCCAGCAGCAGCCCCATGAACAGCGCGAACAGGTAAGGCCATACCATCAGCAGGAAAACGCCCAGGCAGAGCGCCAGCAGCGTCAGCAGCGTAAGATTAGAGGATCTTTTTCCCGTATTCATATTTTCTCCGTTCACCGGCTTAAGATTTTAGCAGTTTAGCCGCGGGCGGGGCCGCGCGGCGCCGCGGCGGCGCATAAAAATGCGCCCGGCCGCATATTTATGCCCGGCCGGGGCCTTATGATATAATAGGGTCGTGAACAGGACGGAAAGACTCTACTGCATACGCAAGATAATCGCCGAAGGCGCCGTGGGCAGCCAGGAAGACCTGCGCCGGGCGCTGGCGGCCGAGGGCTGCCGCACCACGCAGGCCACCCTCTCGCGGGACCTGAAGGATCTGGGCGCGGCCTGGGTGCCGGGCCCCGGCGGCGGGCGCTATTCGCTGGCCGCCCAGAGCGGCGCCGGGGCCGTGCGGCCTTTCATGGGCGCCAATATCACCGACATAGCCGCCAACGAGACGCTGGTGCTGATACGCACCCTGCCGGGCGCGGCCGGCTCCGTGGCCGAATACATAGACTCCCGGCGCCTGCCCGAGGCCCTCGGCACCGTGGCCGGCGACAATACGGTGCTGGTCATACCCTCGAGCGTAAAGAAACTGGCGGCGCTGCAGAAGCTGCTCCGGGAAAAGCTGCTGGGCAGGTAAAGCCCGCCCCGGCAGGAAAGCCGCCGCGAAAACGGCGGTTTTTTTATTCCGGCCGGGACCCCGGCCAGGCGCGGCGGCGGGCGGCGCGGGTTCCCATCGCGGCCAGTAAAGAGATAGAATATTTTAAGGCGCCGTGCCCCCGGGTTTTACGACGGAGGACGGCCGGGTTAAACTATGAAGAAAAATATCGAAGCGTCGGTGATAGGGGCGGGGATGTGGGGCAGCACGCTGGCCGCGCTGCTGGCGCGCAAGGGCTACAGCGTGAACGCCTGGGAGTTCAACCACGCCATAGCCGCGCACCTGCGCGACAAGCGCACGCATTCGGCCCTGCCCGGTTTTAAACTGCCCGGGAGGGTCAAGGTCTTCACCGAACTGGAAAAGGCGGTGAGCAAACCGGACCTGATCCTTATCGCCGTGGACTCGCGCCACGTGCGCGCGCTGGCCAGGGCCATAAAGCCGCTGCTGCCGGCCGGCCGCGCGCCGCATATAGTGGCCGTCTCCAAGGGCATCGAGGCCGGCACCTCCATGACGGTTTGCGAGATAATAGAGCAGGAGATCCCCGCCGCGCGGCGCAAGGTCATGATAATGACGGGGCCCAGCTTCGCGGTGGAGCTGGCCGCCGGGGCGCCCACCAAGGCCGTGCTGGCCGGCGTGGACCAGATAGAGCTGCGCAAGACGGCCCGGCTGATCGAGGGCGGGCCGCTGAAACTGGAGCTTTCCGAGGACAGGTTCGGTGCCGAGCTGGGCGGGTCGCTTAAGAACGCCTACGCCGTGGGCAGCGGCATCATCGACGGCCTCTCCAAGGCGGCCAAGAACAGCGAGGCCGCTTTCCTCATAGAGAGCGCCTCCGAGCTGCGCCGCATCATAACTTCGCTCGGCGGCAAGAGCCGCACGGCCTGGGGCCTCAGCGGCATGGGCGACCTGCTGCTTACGGCCACTTCGGCCAAATCGCGCAATTTCAGGTTCGGCAAGGAAATAGGCCAGGGCCTGTCGCCGGAGGAGGCGCAGAAGCGCATCCACACGGTGGTGGAGGGCTTCGAGGCCATAAAGAACGCCCGCGCCCTGTGCGCGCGCCACGGCATAAGCACGCCGGTCATCGACTGCATCTGGCGGATAATCTACAAGGGGCGCAGGCCCGTCTCCATCCTGAAGGCGGCCGGTTTCAGCGGCAAGTAGCGGCCGCGGGTCGCGCCGCCGTAAAAAGAAAAACCGCCGTGAGAACGGCGGTTTTTTATTTCGTCCGGCGGGGCCTTACTTGGCCGGCGCCGGGGGCGGCGCGGCGGGGCCGGTCTTCTTCTCCACGCTGCCGGCGCGGTCGGAGCCGTAGGGCGCGGGGCGCGCGCTGCGCGCCTCTATGCACTTCTTGGGGCAGACCTCCACGCAGCGCATGCAGGCCAGGCAGCGCAGCTGGTCCACCTGCCAGGTCTTGGCCGCGCGCACCACGGCGATGGCCTTGCTGGGGCACTTGTTCTGGCAGATGCCGCAGAAAATGCACTCGGCCTCGCGCATGGTTATGCTGCCGCGCGTGCGGGCGAAAGGTTCGCGCACCTCGTGCGGGTAAAGCCTGGTGGCGGGCTTTTTGAAGAGGTTGGCGAGAGCGGCTGGTATGAGCGGGGAGATGGCCATGTCTCGTCACCTTTCCATGCAGCTGATGCACGGGTCTATGGTAAGGATTATCGTCGGCACGTCGGCCAGCTCCGTTCCCTTGAGGAGCTTCACCACGGCCGGCACATTGGCGAAGGTGGGCGTGCGCAGGCGGAAGCGCTCCAGCATGCGGGTGCCGTTGCCGCGCACGTAGTATACGGCCTCGCCGCGCGGCTGCTCGGCGCGGAAAAAGGCCTCGCCGGCGGGCGCGGCGGCCACCTTGGCGGCGATGCCGTCGGAGGCCATGGCCCCCGCGGCCTGGGCTATGATGTCTATCGACTGGAAGATCTCTTTCACGCGCACGCGGCAGCGGGCGTGGCAGTCGCCGTCCTTCTCCGCCGCGGGCTCCCATTGCAGGCCCTCGTACATGGGGCTACCCAGGCGCTGGTCGGAGGCTACGCCGCTGGCGCGCAGCATGGGGCCCACTACGCCGAGCGCCCTGGCCTCGGCTTCGGGCAGCACGGCGAGCCCGGAGAGGCGGTGCTTGACGGTATAGTCGTTCAGGAAAATGTCGGTGATCTCCTTGATCTGCGGCTTCATGGCCGTGAGCCGGGAGGAGATGCGCGCCAGCACGGCGTCGTCGATATCCTTCCTCATGCCGCCCACCTTCACGATATTGAAGATCACGCGGCCGCCGGTGGTCTCCTCGAACATGTCCAGCACTTCCTCGCGCAGGCGCCAGGTCTGCATGAACAGGTTCTCGAAGCCGAAGGCGTCGGCCGCGAGCCCCAGCCACAGCAGGTGGCTGTGCACGCGGGAGAGCTCGGCCAGGATCACGCGCAGGCGCAGCGCGCGGCGGGGCAGCTGCAGGGCGAGGACTTCCTCCACCGCCGAGCTGTAGCCCATGCCGTGCATGAAGCTGCAGATGCCGCAGACCCGCTCGGCTATCAGCACGTACTCTTCGAAATCGCGCTTGGGGGCCAGCAGCTCCAGGCCGCGGTGGATGAACCCTATGGAAGGGACGGCGTCGACCACGCGCTCGTTGTCGAGCACCAGGTCGAAGCTCAGCGGCTCCGGCAGCACGGGGTGCTGGGGGCCCAGCGGTACGATGGTTGTCTTCATGAGTTCGCCCCCGGGGCCGGCTTCTTCACCGGCGCCGCCACGGCGAACGGCACGCGCACCGCGGTCTTGTAGAGGGTCCCTTTAAAATCCAGCGCCAGCCCCTCGAACTCCACGCCGAACTGCTCGCGGATCTCGTTCTCGTAGAGGAAGGCGGAAAAGTATTCGCCGGAGACGCTGGGCACTTTCCCCCCGGGCGCGGCGGTCAGGCGCAGGTGGCTCAGCGCGCCGTCCTTGTCGAAAGAATAGGTCAGCTCCACGGCCGGGGCCTCGCCCGCGGCGGCCACCGGCAGGGCCACGGCCGTGATCAGGGCCAGGCGCGAGCCCGCGGCGCGCAGGCCTTTCGCCCGCTCGGGGAGCGCCGCGGCTTCTATGAGCGCGATATCCATGGTCATTTCTTCGCCTCCGCGGCGGCCCGCTTGGCGTCCAGCACGCCGAGGGCGCGGACTATGCCGTCTATGATGGCCTCGGGCCTGGCGGCGCAGCCCGGCACGTACACGTCCACGGGCAGCACCTTGTCGGCGCCGCCCTTTACGTTGTAGCAGTCGGCGAACACGCCGCCCGAGGTGGCGCAGATGCCCACGGCCAGCACCACCTTGGGTTCCGGCATCTGGGCGTAAATATTGCGCACCACTTCCTCGTTCTGGTGGTTGATGGAGCCGGTAAGCAGCAGCAGGTCGGCGTGGCGCGGGTTGCCGGTGTTGATGACGCCGAAGCGCTCCGCGTCGTAAAGCGGGGTAAGGCAGGCCAGCACCTCTATGTCGCAGCCGTTGCAGCTGGAGCCGTCGTAATGAAGAAGCCAGGGCGATTTTTTAATGGACATCAGTTGCCCCCCAGCGCGTACAGGGCCAGCAGGTTGCCGCCGGCCAGCAGCAGGGTTATGATCCAGGTGGAGGACAGCGCCAGCTGCCAGCGCACGCGGGCGTTGGTATTGTCGGCCAGCACTTCCAGGAAATAGGTCAGGGCCGCGGCGGCCAGCGCCAGCGGCGCGCTGAAGGCGAAGAACAGGTACACCAGGCCCAGCAGCATGATATTCTCGTACCAGTGGGTGATCTCGATGAGCGCCAGCGTGCGGCCGCCCAGGTCGGTGGTGATGCCCTTCACTATCTCCTGGTGGGCGTGGTGCGAATAGGACAGGTCGAAGGGCGACTTGCGCAGCTTCATCGTGAGCACGTAGAAGAGGCACAGGAACACGCCCGGCAGGTACTTTATCAGCGGCGTACCGGAAGCGGCCACGGCGTGGAAGTTAAGCGACCCGGTGACCTTGTAGATGGCCGCGGCGGCTATCAGCAGGGCGGGCTCGGCGGCGAGGATGATGATCAGCTCGCGCTCGGCGCCCACGAAGCTGTACGGCGAGGCGGAGGAGAAGGCCGCCGCCACCAGGAACAGCGCCGCCACGGTAAAGACGAAGATGACCAGCAGGATATCGCCCCCGCCGAAGAACAGCGCGCCGGCCAGGGCCATGAAGAGCAGGTGGCACAGCGCCAGCGGGTACTGCAGGCTGTTCACCTCCACGTCGCCCTTGGAGAAGAGCTTGGCCACGTCGTAGAAGGGCTGCAGCAGCGGCGGGCCCACGCGGCGCTGCATGCGGGCCGACACTATGCGGTCGGCGCCGGCCAGCAGGCCGCCGGCCAGCGGGGCCAGCAGGGCGTAGGCGAGGGCGGGGATCAGTTTTTCCATATTACCCCCGCCGCCAGCATGAAGGCCACCACGGCCCCCAGGAAATAGTTGGAATAGCGCAGGATGGCGCCGGAATTAAAGAAGCCGTCGAGGTAATAGTTCTTGAGCGTTATCTCGCGCCAGGAGCCCATGGCCCCGCCCACCAGCAGGTGCGAGTCCATCTGCCGGCCGCAGACATAGGTGTCGGACAGGCGGTAGGCCGCGCGCCGGTGCAGCGCGTAGGCCAGCGCCGGCAGCGCCGCCAGCAGGAAAAGCAGCATGGTTATGACGCCGTAATTGAAGTTCCCCAGCCCGCCCGGGGCGCCGTACTGGGCCATAAGGTAGGGCTCCACCAGCCAGGCCGACAGCAGCGGCAGGCCCGCGCAGACGGCGAAGCTCAGCAGCGCGTGGGCCCATTCGGCCGTCCACTCGTCGTTGCCTATGGTGGCCTCGCGCTTCTTCTCCACGCCGGGCTGGTCGCGCATCGAGAGGATCTTGCCCAGCAGCTTGCTCCAGTAGAACACCGTGGCGCCGCTGCCGTAGGCGAGCATTATAACCAGCGCCGCGCCGAAAGCCGACGGGACCTTGAGGAAGGCCTCTATGGCGGCCCACTTGCTGACCACCACGCCGAAGGGCGCTATGAACATGCCGGCTATGCCCGCCACGAACAGCAGCGCGGTGACGGGCATCTTCACTATAAGGTTGTCGTAGTTCTCCATGTCCTTGGTGTAGAAGCGGTTCTCCACCGTGCCCACCACCAGGAACAGCAGGGACTTGGAGACGGCGTGGAAGACTATCAGCACCAGGCCTATCCAGACGGCGGCCGGGCCGCCCACGCCGCCGCAGGCCACTATCAGGCCCAGGTTGGCCACGGTCGAGTAGGCCAGCACCTTCTTGACGTTGGGCTCGGTGATATTGATGATGGAGGCGGCGAGGAAAGTGCCCGCACCTATCAGCGCCACGGCGTCGCCCACCAGGGTGCCGGCGATGACCGGCGACATCTTGAGCACCAGGAAGACGCCAGCCTTGACCATGGTGCTGGAGTGCAGCAGGGCGGAGGTGGGCGTGGGGGCCACCATGGCGCCCAGCAGCCACGACGAGAACGGGAACTGCGCCGCCTTGGTGACGGCCGCGTAGCAGAGCAGGGCGGCCGGCAGCAGCGCGGCCCCGCGCAGGGCCAGCATCTTGTCCAGCTCCACCACGCCGCTGTTACGGGCCAGCCAGATCAGCGCCAGCGAGAAGGCCAGCCCGCCGGTAAGGTTGATGTTCAGGGCGAGGAAGGCGTTATTGACGGCCTCCTTGGTGCGGGTGTGGCCTATCAGCAGGAAGGAGCAGACCGTCGTGACCTCCCAGAAGAAGAGCATGTGGCCCAGGTGGTTGGAGAAGACCACGCCGAACATGGCCGAGAGGAAGACGAAAAGCAGGAAGAAGAAGAAATTGCGGCGGTCGGGCAGGCGCGGGTAGTGGCGGTGGAAGTCGCGCATGTAGCCCAGCGCGTAGACGCAGATCAGCGGGCCCAGGATCCCGATGACCAGCGCCATCAACACGGAGAACTTGTCGGCGTAAAAGGCGTTCTCGGCGGCCACGCCCGGGGCGAGGGCCAGGTCGAAATACAGCGTGAGGCCGGCCTGGGCCAGCGCCAGGACGCCGGCCAGCGGGCGCTTATACTTGAAGGCGTAGCCCAGCAGCACGGCCGCCAGCCCCAGGCTGGCGGCGAAAAAGAAGGTCTCGAGGCCGTGGACCTCGCCGCGGAAATAATAGGCCCCGGCGCCGCCCGCCGCGGCGCAGGCCAGCGCCCCGGCGCCGGTAAGCAGCGCGCCCGCGCGCACCAGCGCGTTGCGCAGGCGCAGGGCAGGGGCCGCCAGGAGCGCCAGCGCGAAGGCCAGCGGGCAGAGTATGAGGAATGCTACCAGGTAAGACACAGCCGTATCAGTGTGCATGACAAAGGGGAGTTACTTAATACGACTCAACGGGGGGAACGACTTAAGGGCCGCTCCCCGGGGCGGGGAGGTTCAGGGGCGCTTGTTCTTGTTCTCTTTGGCCGCCTTCAGGGTGGCCTCTATCTCCTCAGCCAGTTTGGTCGGGGTTATGGGCTTGGCGATGAATTTGCGGACCGGCAGCCAGTTGGCGTCCTTGTCCTTGTCGAACTTCCAGTCGCTGCTCATGTGCTCCTGCACGCCGGTCAGCATCAGCACCGGCATCTCCGGGTACTTTATGTGCACGTCCTCCGCCAGGGTGAAGCCGGAGGTGAATTCCTCCATCATCACGTCCATCACCAGCAGGTCCGGCAGCCGCTTCTCCAGCAGCTTCCAGGCCTCGTCGCCGGTGTACGCGACCGAGACTTCATGACCTTTGGATTCGAGCACCAGTTTATTGGCGTCCACCAAACCCGCGTCGTCGTCTATAAGAAGTATATGGGCCATACGGTTTTACTCTCCGGAGGGTCGTCTATATTTAAATCCTATTAATTATGCGGCCTTAAGGTCAACCGAGCCCGGCGACGGCAGCGTGAGCGTAAAACGAGACCCTTTGCCGGGCTCGCTCTCCACTTTTATGTCGCCGCCGGCTTGCAGCGCCAGCTTGCGCGCTATGGCCAGGCCGAGGCCGCTGCCGGGGATATGGATGGTGGCGCTGTTCTTGATGCGCACGAACTCGTTGAACAGGCGGTCGGCGTCCTTCTTCTGCATGCCGATGCCGGTGTCCTCCACGCCGATCAGCACCTTCCCCCCGCTTTCGGAGGCCGAGGCCGTCACCCGGCCGCCGTCCTTGTTGTACTTCACGGCGTTGGTGAAAAGGTTGTTGAGGATGATGGCGAGCTCGGACGGGTCGGCCTGCGCGGCGAGCCCGCCGGCGGACAGCTCCACCTTTATCCCGCGCCGCGCCGCCTCGGCGGCCACGCCGTCGGCCGCGGCGGCGAGGGCCTTGCCCAGGTCCAGCGCCTCGGGCTTGCGCTTGAACTGGCCCGACTCTATGCGCGTCAGGTCCAGCAGGTCCAGGATCAGCTTGCGCATGCCGTCGGTGCGCTCCGAGCACTTGGCGAGGATATCCGCGTAGGCCGACAGGTCCTTGCCGAGCGTCATGGACTTGATCACGTCGAGGTAGGCGTCGAAGGCGTTGATGGGGGCCTTCAGCTCGTGCGCCAGCACGGAGATGAACTGGAAGCGGATCTGCCGCTTCTCCTGCGCCAGCTTGCGCGCGTGGCGGCTGACCACTATGTGGTGGGCGGTCTTCTTTACGGTGTAGCGCAGCTCCTCGGGCGTGTAGGGCTTGGCCAGGAAATCGAAGGCGCCCAGGCGGGTGGCCTGGATGGCCGTCTCTATATTGGCGTAGGCCGTCATGATGATCACGGACACGTCCCGCTTCTCCTCGGAGAAGCGGCGCAGGATGTCCATGCCGCTGAGGCCGGGCAGCTTATAGTCCAGCAGCACCAGGTCGGCCGGGTCCGCGTCCATCATGGCCAGCAGTTCCTCGCCCGTGGCGGCCAGCCGCAACTCGAACTCGGCCGTCACGCCGAGGGCGGCCACCTCGGGCCGGAAAGGGTCCAGGATCTCCTTGACCGCGGAGCACATCTTGCTCTCGTCGTCGCAGACTATGACCTTGAGTTTCTCGCGGGCTGACATGTCAGGCTCCCTCCCTCGGCAGCGTGATCGTGAAAGTGGTGCCGGTGGGGCCGGCGGCCGGGTCGGCGTTGGAGACGGCCTTGATGGCGCCCCGGTGCATCTTCACGATGCCGTAGGTGATGGCCAGGCCCAGGCCGGTGCCTTTGCCTATCTGCTTGGTGGTGAAAAAAGGCGTGAAGACCTTGGTGAGGTTCTCCTTGGATATGCCCACGCCGGTATCGGCCACGGCCAGGGAGACCTCGCCCCCGGCGTCGGCCAGGCTCACCGTTATCCGCCCGCCGCCGGGCATGGCGTCGGCCGCGTTGACCGCCAGGTTGGTAACGGCCTGGATGAGCTGGTCCTTGTCCACCTCGGCCATGGGGTCCTTCATGGAGCTTTCCAGGCTTACGGAAACGCCCTGCGGCAGCGCCAGGGTCTTCAGGAAGCCGCCGATCAGCGCCGGCAGGTCCGCGCGCTCCAGCGCCACGCGGTTCTGCCGCGCGAAGTGCAGCAGGCCGGAGACTATCTTCTTGCAGCGGTCGGACTGCTCGGCGATGGTCAGCAGCCCGTCCTTCATACCCGGGTCCGTGCAGCGCTCCAGCATCATGTGGGAATAGAGCAGCACTATGCCCAGCGGGTTGTTGACCTCGTGGGCTATGCCGGCGGCGAGCTGGCCCATGCTGGAGAGCCGCTCGGAATTGGCCAGCTGCTGGCGCGTTTCGCTCAGCTCGTGGTAATACTCGCCCAGCGTCGAGAGGGAAGTGTTGAGCTGGTCGATGGTGTAGGGCAGGCACATCTGCTCCTCGGCGAAGCCGCGGCAGATGGCCGCGGCGTGGTCGCGGCAGGTCTCGTAGCCGCAGGCGCCGCAGTTCAGCTCGTCCCCCGGGCCGTTCTTGCCCAGTTCGATGAGCACCTTGTCGAGCGCCTCCCGGGGCACGGAGGGCGAAGGCTGCGGGTCGGGCGTGAAGGAGCGGGCCAGGTCCAGGTCGGCGAAGCGCTGCACGTCCTGGTACCACTTGTAGGCGTCGAACTCGGCCATGCTGATCCGGGCGCAGCGGCTGACCTGGAAGCGGCGGTTGAAGAAAGGGAGGCTCTTGTCTATGCCGGGCCCCATGATGCAGCCCATGCAGCTGGTCACTTCGAGCAGGCGGGTATTGAGCTGCTCGTTGCGGAACTCCTTTATGGCCTCCACGAACTCCAGGCGCCCTTCGGCTGAAACGGCGTTGCCGGTCAGCAGGTCCTCGGGAATGCCGGCGGACTGCAGCAGCCCGCGCCCTATGGGGTAAAGGCGGCCCTTGCCGGCGTGGGGCGGGTCGAAGTCTGAGGGCAGCACCTTCAGCGAGTCGCCCTTCTCGCGGAAGACCCGGTCCAGTTCGCTCAGGGTCAGCGCGGCGTCCACTCCGGTATCAAGGGCCTCGGCCTTCTTGGCCACGCAGGGCCCGATGAAGACGGTCTTGAGGCCGGCGCCGTGCAGGCGGCGCGCCACCATGGCGGCGGCGGCCATCGGCGAGACTATCGGCGCCAGGCGCGGCACCAGGTCGGGAAAATACTTGGTGACGTGGGAGACCACCGCCGGGCAGGTGGAGGCGATCATGCGGGTGTTCACGGGGCTGGTCAGCAGCTCCTGGTAGCGCAGGGACACCAGGTCGGCGCCGAAGGCCACCTCGTGCACGTATTTAAAGCCGAGCGCGCGCAGGGCCCCCACCAGGCGCCGCTGGTCCCATTCCGGGAACTGGCAGGGCCAGCTGGGCGCCACCAGCGCCGCCGCCTCCGCGCCCGAAGCCAGCAGGTCCAGCGTCTCGCTGGTAGAATCGTAGTACTTCTTGGCGCCGCGGCCGCAGACCCGCACGCAATTGCCGCAGCCGATGCACAGTTCGCTCATCACCTCGGCGCGGCCCTTGGAGATGCGGATGGCCTTGGCCGGGCACTCGCGCACGCAGGTATAGCAGGTCCGGCACTTGTCGGCGTCGGTGTAGATAAGTTTGTCGGTCTTCTTCATTGTGCGGCCGCCCCGAAGGCCGGCCCTCAGCGGCGCTTGTCTTTCAGCAGGGCCTCGATCTCGTAGAGCAGCACGGTCGGGGAGACCGGCTTCTCCATGAAGCGGTGCACGGGCAGCCAGGACTTGTCCTCGTCGAAGGCCTGCTTCCAGGCGTCGTCCATGTACTCGTAGACCCCGGTCAGCATGATCATCGGCAGCTCCGGGCGGGAGACGGCGATGTGCTTGGCCAGCTCGAAGCCGGAATCGAAATCTTCCATCATCACGTCGAGGACGACTATGTCGGGGCTGATCCTGGTAAGCAGGTCGCGGGCTTCGGCGCCGCTATGGGCGTGCGAAACCTGGTGCTTGTTGGCTGAGAGGACTATCGTGTTGGCCTCCAGGAGTTGTATATCGTCGTCGACCAGCAGAACATGGGCCATGGGGGTTTACCGCCGTTTCATAAAGGATCGCTGAGAGCCTGCATATATAAGGATAAATCCTTAGCCCCCCCCTTGTCAATGCCGGGGGCCGCGGCGGGCAAAAGAAAAACCGCCGGCTTCGGGCCGGCGGTTCTCTTTTGGTTCGTTAAGTCTTAGAAGCCCTGCAGCAGCTGGTCCGCGGAGCGGCTGGCGCCGTCGGTGAGCGGGGCCAGGGGCACCGAGACGTCCATGCCGTAGAAGACGGGGATCTCGGTGCGGTCCACGTCCTTGCCGGGGGCACCGGGGATGGTCTGCGTCACGCAGTGTATGGAGCCGCCGGCGACTATGCTGTCGTCGGAAGGCACCGGCACCACGCGGTAGCCGGCCTGCTCGTAGGCGGCCTTGGCGTTGGCCTCCTCGGAAGAGGAGGAGTAGGAAGGGACGATGGCCACGCCGTTGACCAGCGTGGAGTTGGTATAGGTGTACCAGGCGTCGCCGGACCAGCCCTTGACGGTGATGATCTTGTAGGGCTGGCCGTTGGGGGCCTTATTGGCCTTGAACCAGGCCATGGCCTTGTCGCAGGCGGCCTTGAAAGGCTGGTCCTCGGTCACCGCCAGCAGCACGGTATTGTCGTTGAGCAGCTTGATGAACATGTCGATGTGGCCGGTGCCGTCGGCGGGCTCGCCCGGGTAGCCGGCATAGTCGAAGGTCACGATCTTCTTGACCTTCAGGTAATTCTTCAGGTGCGCGTCCACCTGCTCGCGGCTCATGCCGGCGTTCCAGATATAGGTGCGGTTGGTGTGGTACAGGGTGCCCTGGCTGTCCACCATCAGGTTGCCGCCGTCCATGATTATGGGCATGGCGTAAACGCCGATATTCTTGGCCTGGCCCAGCACGCCGGGCACGGCGTCGTCGTTGCGGCGGTACTGGTAGTGGCGGTAAACGGAGTCCACTATGCCGGGCTTGCCGTTGGACACGCCGAAGGGGCCGTAGTCGCGCATCCACACGGTGTCGAGGCGGGCGGAGATGCGGGAATATTTCTCGGCGGGCACGCCGGAGATGGAGGTGGGGCCGCCCACCACCCAGACCTGCGCCTTGCCGGGGCCGGTCACGGCGCGGGCGATGGAGGAGAGCATGGAGGTATAGCCGGCCCAGCCCAGGGTCACGGCGGACACCGGCTCATACTCGGCCGGCATGCGGAAATCGGAAGGCGTGGGACCGCGGCGGCTGGGCGCCAGCTCCGGCGCGCGGCCGTCGGATTTTTCACGGCTGTGGTCTATCCAGTTAGGAAGGGGCTTGTTCAGGTCCAGGGCGTAAGCGCCGGTGGACAGGGCGGAGAGCAGAAGCAGGGTGAGAAAGCCGTTCTTTTTTGCCATGCCTATATTTAACCTATAAAAGAAGGGCGCCGCATGGGCTCTTGGTCCCTGCGGCGCCTGGGTCCTTTGGGCAATTTTGCCCTTTTACCTTATATGCAGCGCGTCCACGTACTTGTCGAAACGCGAGCAGATCTGCGGCTTGGTGATGGTGCCCACCCGCTTGGTGCTGAAATCCTCAACGGAGAAGGAGCTCATCACCGTGCCATAGCTCATGGCGCGGCGGATCACGTCGAAATTCTTCCAGTCCGGGGCGGCGGCGAGGTAGCCCATGAAGCCGCCGGCGAAGGTATCCCCCGCGCCGGTAGGGTCCACCACCTTCTCGATGGGGTGGGCCGGGACGGAAAGCACATTGTCCTTGAAGAAGAGCATGGCGCCGGCGTCGCCGCGCTTCACCACTATGCCGCGCGGGCCCATCTTCATGATGAGCCGCGCCGCCTTGATGAGGTTGTACTCGCCGGTGAGCTGGCGGGATTCCTCCTCGTTGACGAAAAGCATGTCCACTTTCTTGAGGAGCTTCAGCAGGGACGGCTTCTTGAGCGAGATCCAGTAATTCATGGTGTCGGCCGCCACCAGGCGCGGCTTGCCCATCTGGTCCAGCACGCCGCGCTGCAGGTCGGGGTCGATATTGGCCAGGAACAGCACGCCGCAGCGCTTGTGGTCCTCGCTCAGCTTGGGCTTGAAATGCTCGAAAACGTTGAGGTGCGTGGCTATGGTCTCGGCGTTCTTGTAGTCGCGGTCGTAGCGGCCCACCCAGTGGAAGGTCTTGCCGGACATGACCTCGAGGCCTTCCAGGCAGACATTGCGGCGCTTGAGGTAGCCGCGGTACTTCTCGGGAAAGTCGTCGCCCACGCAGCCCACGATCTTGACCGGGGAGAACTGCGAGGCGGACAGCGAGAAATGCACGGCCGACCCGCCCAGCGCCCGCTTGGTCTTGCCGTGTATGGTTTCAACGGAGTCGAGAGCCACGGAACCTACTACCAGGATAGTTTTGTCCATAACCTTCCGCTTTTAAAAAGAATAAGCCCGGGGAACCGGACTTGCTCTATCATACCAAAATAACGGCAGGGCGCGCTTTGCGCTATAATATCCCCATGAAGAAGATACTGGTGACGGCTTTCGAACCTTTCGACGGGCGCTCCGAGAATCCCACGCTGGCGGTGCTGGCGCGGCTCAAGGCGCCCGCCGGCTGGCGGCTGCATAAGGCCCGCCTGCCGGTGAGCGGCCGGGCGGTGGGCAAAAAGATAGAGGCCTTGCTCGCCCGCGTTAAGCCGGACCTGGTGGTCTCGCTCGGCCTCGCCGCGGGGGAGGCGGCCCTGCGCGTGGAGCGCTTCGCGGTGAATATCGCCGATTACCGCGCCAAGGACAATGCCGGCTGGGCGCCCGAAGGTGAAAAGCTCGACGGGTCCGGCCCCGCCGCCTATTTTGTGACCGTGAACCCGCTTAAACTGGCCGCGGCCGCCCGCCGCGCCGGCGCGCCCGCCTATGTCAGCAATCACGCGGGCGGCTATGTCTGCAATACCCTCATGTACCGGGCGCTGCGCGCCATAGAGGAGTCCGGCAGGCCCGCGCGCTACGCTTTCATCCATATCCCGGTCAGCACGGAAATGGCGCTGAAAGAAAAGCAGGGGCCGCGGGTCTCCCCCTCCCTGCCGCTCGCCCTACTTACGGCCGCCGCCCAGGCGGCCATAAAAGAGGCCGCCAGGTAGGCGGCCTCGGGCGCGGTAAATCCCTTAAATTACTTCAGCAGCGGCTTTAGCGCCTTCAGGTCGGAGGCGAAGGCGGCGTTTCGGCCACCCGTTTAGAGCATCTACTCCACAATGTCCTTGAAGAGAGCGCCTAGTTATTAGATTTTCGCAGTTCTATCCACTCTGCGTGACCTTCTTTGAACCTGTTCAATCCCCCCAGAAGACCAAGAAAGACAAGGTAACCACCGATGATAGCGCGGTAACCCTCGGAGAAAAAATTTCCGGGGGAATGAATCATGCCGACTGCGCTATACCAAAGCGCACCAATTCTCCCAGTGAGTAGCCAGAAGAACCATATTGAAAACACAAGAAACGATGCCAGATAGCCGTAATGCAACACTCGTGCAAGGCGCTGTTTATGGAACTCAGAGTAAATATCTTTGTATAGCCAGTATCCGTCAGTCCGAAAGAATGGATTCAGGTTAAATAAAATTATTGCAGAAATCCACCGGCTCGCCTCTGCGAAAGAGGCATTACCGCTAAAAAAGCAAATCAGGAGAAGCGCCAGCAGGAACGTTCCCTGAAAAATGAACCCCCCACAGTCTATCAGTGCCCTTTCAGGGAGCCGCAATTTTTCTATTCCAGAAACATTCGTACAAAAAACCGGATAGACGAGATAAACAGAAACCCCAATAGGACGTAACCCTATCCCGGCCGACATGGCCGCTAACGAGTGACCCAACTCATGCACCAAGCTGCCAACTATCACCAATGCCATTACCGCGACTGCGTCGGGGGGGCCGGATAAGGAAAGATGCACTTTATCCGGGCCAGCGAGAATCAAAGAAATCCCCCAGAACAAACCCGCAGCAGATATAGGGGCCAACACACGTAAAATCCTGCCGGTTGATTCAGGTCTGGAACTGAATCGGACTAAAAACCGCTCCTGAAGTTGAGAAGACACCAATCCGATCTTAGGCGCCAGCAGCATCTTTAGCAGATTCGCCAGACTGTAGCCGCTTTTCTCGCGCAGTGCTCCTATGGAAAGCAGCTTATTGAATATTTTTTGCGGATTAGCTATCCCCAACTCCGACAAAGATTGCAGATACCTCTCCTTCGGAGCGATGGCCGGCAGACTAGAGGCCAGCCACGCGGTCTCTTGGGAAATATGGAAGCAGGATGTGTCTGTTATAGCAAGGATCTTGGTGTCAGATTTTATGGAGTAGGCCGCCTTAAGATAATTCTCGTATATCGTATCAGGCGTTCCCATTGTTTACTCGTGAGTGGACGGGACAGGAGCGACATCAGCCTCACACCCTCTATCCGGCAACCGGCGTTGCTTCTTTTGATAGGCCAATTTTAAACCGTCCAAAATGACTTGCTTGATGTCATGGCAGTGGGGCCGGAAAAGATCCCCCGTCTTGGCACGACACCTTACGCCACACTGACCACCGCAAGCCAAAGCGACAGAACACTTTAGGCAGTCGTCCATATTGGCCAGGTGCCGCGCCTTATACTGGTCGCGCAGCGGAAAGAATTCCACTCCACCGTCAGACACATGCCCCACCCGATACTCAGGGTAACCGGCCTCTTCAAAGCAGGCGTACAGATCGCCGAAAGGGTCTACCACTAATGTACGCTGCATGGTTTGCATACAGAAGCAGGTGTGCGTGAGCCCAATGCCCTTCTCCAGGCTGAACAAGTAACTCATTTCATTAGCACGGAGACTGACGGGATGCTCCAAATCTATTCCGAAAGCGAACACCTCTTTGGATAATTCGGCAAGATCCATAAAGTCAGAATCATCAACTTCCGCCAGATTGTCGTGCAGGGGACTGGCATAAATGCTCGCATATTTATGTCCCAGAATCCCCTTACCCCCCAACTCTTTCAGCAATTTTGGGATAGATTTCAACGCCTTTTTATCTAGGTTTAGCCGGATACTCACACGCGCCTTCCGCTCAAGCAAAAGCGAGATATTGTCTGTAATTTTATTAAAGGTGCCGTCGCCGGAAGACGAAACACGTGAGGCATCGTGAATTTCCTTGCTTCCGTCGAGTGAGACCTGGATTCTATTTACAAGGCCAGGTCCTGGGCCGAAGATATCCGGCATCATGTGCACCATTGTGGCGTTCGAAATGGCGTTCGTCTTGATGCCGTACTTCCTGGAATACTCAAGCGCCTTGCGAATGACGGCCTCATTGGCCGGCAAGAACGGCTCTCCTCCGTAAAATGATATCTCAAAATTCTTAAGACTCCCCCCAGGAAAAATCTCCGCCACCCGGCGCTCAAAAATATTCTCCAATAGACCCACACTCATAGTTGCGTTGGATTTATGTGGGCGATGTTTCTGTTGATAGCAGTACTTGCAGGAGAGATTGCAGTTATAGCTCATAAGCAGCATAAGGCTGCTATGCAGGGCGCGTCTTTCTAGTCTGCTATGGACTGCCGCAGCGAATTCTTTAAACCGCAGCAATTCCTCTTCGGGCGGCAACGCAGTAATATGGCCACGGTTAAGGAGGAATGCGATGCTTGTCGCGTCCAATTCCGTTAAGCGTTCGCTATCCCCTTGCCGCAAGATTTCCGCGGGAGTCCCAGAAACCTCATCAAGACACCCATTAACGCCATTAAAAAGCAGGACAGAACCACCCAGATTTATGGTATTTAGATATCGGCTTATGTAATGCCGGCTCATTTAAGCGGGGACACCCCGGAGCCAGGACATGGCTTGGGGCGCAACCCATTCTTTGCAAGGCTCCCACAAATGTAATCTTTATCCTCTGCCTTTTCGGCTACCAGGGGATTCAGTTTATATGCAAGGCCGAAAGCCTCGGCTGCGGCGTTATAATTTTTAAGTTTTATCAGGGCTCGGCATTTATTGAGCGGGATATACGCTTTAATAGTGGAATACTTGGGCAGAACAAGAGATTGCGCCTTATCCATGTCTGATACTGCTTCCAAGTACCTGCCGAGTTGCATCTGTGTGGCGCCACGCCCGAAATAGGCGTCGGACATAAAACTAGTGTTCGTTTCCGCGTATTTGCCGGCAGGGATGCCATTCGGATATTTGCGTTCAAGAGTCGTCACAAGCAAGTTTAACTCACTATATGCCGTGCGAAAATCCCTCTTCCAGAACGCGATATTCCCTTGATGATACTTAATGGCAAAAGGTTGCTGTTTCAGGACCTCCGGAAAATCTTTTATTAGACCATCCAGCGCAGACTGTGCCGCTGTCGCGTCGTGGCGCGCCAAGGCACGGTTTATTTCTTTACCATATTTATCCCGCTTTGACTCGAGCAGCAGACGGCGTATTTTATCCCAGGCATCATCTACATCCTCCTCGAAACTTGTGGCGGGCATTTCCATGGGCACAGCAGTCTCTGGTGTCTTAGGCTGCGGTTCAGCAGCAAAAATTGGAGACCCCACAAGCAGAATTATCACAATAATTTTCATAGCACTCTCCTAAAATTACAACCAGGCATATCCTAACTCACCGGTCGGCAATTATTTGACGGACAATTCGTGAAGGGATGGCAATCTTGGTATCCAACTGGGCCTTTGCACTCGCAGGGAGTAAGGCCATTAAATGCACAGTCAGGAATATTTGCGCCGCAAGGTTTATCCACACCGCAAGTTGAATATGTGGATCCCCCGTGGCACTCGCAATCCGTTAATGTCCCCCCGCCTTTGCAACAGTCCTCTGGGAAGAAATTGGGGATACAAGATGCAAGCACCTGACCTTCCCCCGTTTACTGGACCACTGCTAGGTTGTTAAATTCTACTCTTCCAG
>CAYSYJ010000018.1:0-21451 GCA_964435105.1 uncultured Elusimicrobiaceae bacterium | reverse complement strand
GTATAAGGGGCATGACCTGGAGCGGTTCCTGGTCCGTATCCTGTTCTGTCTTTTCGCCGAGGATACCGGACTTTTTAAGGAAGACACTTTCAGGCTGTTCGTGCGCAACCGCACAGCTGGCGATGGCACAGACCTTGGCACGCGCTTGGCCGATCTCTTTGAGGTGCTGGACACGCCTAAGGAAGAGCGCCATACGGACCTGGACGAGGTCTACAAGGAGTTCCCTTACGTTAACGGAGGCCTGTTCAAAGAGCGGCTGAAGTTTGCCCATTTTAATGCAGAGATGCGTGAGAAGTTGCTCCTCTGCACCGAATTCGACTGGTCCCAGATCTCGCCAGCTATTTTTGGCTCTCTGTTCCAATCCGTGATGGAGCCCAAGGAGCGCCGGCAGATGGGCGCTCACTATACCAGCGAGCGGGATATCCTTAAGGTTATCCGGGCCCTGTTCTTAGACAATCTTCGTGCTGAGTTCGTAAAGATACGTGGCAATAAGCCTGCGCTTAAAAAGTTTCAGCAGAAGCTTGCGGGACTCACTTTCTTCGACCCGGCTTGCGGCTGCGGCAATTTCCTTGTGATTGCTTACCGAGAATTGCGCCTGCTGGAGTTGGAGCTCCTCAAGGACCTGTTGGGCGAAGAACAGCAAATAATAGACATTACCCACCTCTCTCTGGTGGATGTGGACGCTTTTTACGGCATAGAAATGGCCGAATGGCCGGTGCGCATAGCTGAAGTGGCTATGTGGCTTATGGATCACCAGATGAACCGGCTGGTGAGCGATACTTTCGGTGAGTACCTGGTGCGGCTGCCCCTAAAGAAAAGCCCTACCATTGTCTGTGGTAACGCACTGCGCCTAGATTGGGGGGGCGTGTTACCGAAAGAGAAGTGTAGCTATATTCTTGGCAATCCGCCGTTCGTAGGGAAAAAGGCTAGAACTGCAGAGCAACAAGCGGAGATGGAGGCTGTTTTCTCTGGAGTTCGCGGGGCCGGAACTTTGGATTATGTCTGCGCATGGTATATGCAGACCGCAAAATATATAAAGGGCACAAATACTATGGTTGGGTTTGTGTCTACGAATTCAATTTCCCAAGGAGAACAACCTGGAATACTTTGGAAGGCTTTGTTCAATGACTACGGGCTAAAGATTAACTTCGCTTATCGTGCGTTTAAATGGGAAAGTGAAGCTCGTGGGAAAGCACATGTGCATGTTGTAATTATTGGGTTTTCACATGCTATGGAGGGGTTGAAGCGTATTTATGAAACGGTCGGGGAGGAGATATCTGCCGTAGAGGTTAAAAATATCAGCCCTTATCTGGTAGAGGGGAAAGATTTTGCGCTTGATAACCGGGAAACACCGATTTCCCAAGTCCCTGAAATACAATTTGGGAACATGCCTAACGACGCCGGAAATTTTTTGCTTACTGATTCGGAAAAGGAGGAGATGCTATTAAGGGAACCGCTGGTAGGGCGCCTAATAAGGCCGTTTTTGAGCGCCAAAGAATACTTGCATAATACTCCTCGGTGGTGCATCTGGTTGCAGGATGTTGAGCCAGGAGAGATAGCAAAGTTGCCAGAAATACTGCGCCGTGTTGAAGCTGTGAAAAAGTATCGGGAAGAAAGCCCCAGGGCGGCAACAAGGGATTTATCTAAATTCTCAACACTGTTTGGGGAAATACGGCAACCTAAAACTTCATACGTTTTAATCCCAAGGCATAGTTCAGAGAATCGAAGTTATATCCCGATTAGTTATTTTTCTCCGGATGAAATCGTTGGAGACAGTTGCTTGTTTGTTGCAGATGCTTCCCTTTACCATTTTGGCGTGCTGTCCTCGGCCATGCATATGGCCTGGGTGCGGCAGGTTTGCGGCCGCTTGGAGTCTCGCTATCGTTATTCCAATAAACTGGTATATAACAACTATCCTTGGCCTGATAAACCTGCGGAGAAGCAGGTTAAGGCCATAGAAGCGGCAGCGCAGGCCGTGTTGGATGCCCGCAAGGAATTCCCAGATTCCACACTGGCCGATCTCTATAATCCGCTTACCATGCCGCCCGCCCTGGTAAAAGCCCATGCCGCCCTGGACCGCGCCGTAGACGCCGCTTACCGTCCCCAGCCCTTCCCCAGCGAGCGCCTGCGGGTGGAATTCCTCTTCTCACTGTACGAAAACCTTACCGCCCCACTGCTTGCCCATGCAAAAAAGGGCAAAAAGGCCCGAAAATGACCGAATTCGGGTCGAATTCGCGAGAATTCTCGCTTTCGGCCGGCCAGGCCGGCCTTGCGCCTGGCTATAAAATCAGGTATATTATATCTAGCAGACCCGCCGAGCCTCTGTCTCTGACAAGCTTAATTCCGGCGGGTTTTTGCTTTTCCGGGGCCGGCCGATGAAATACGATAAAGGGCATCTCTCCTTTGAAGAGCAGGCCGACCGCCTTATTTCCCGTGGATTGATTGCCGACCGAGACCTGTTGATAAGCCGGCTTAAGAACGTCAATTACTACCGATTTACCGGCTACCTTCATCCTTTCCGCCTTGACGGTTCTGACAACTATAGGCCTGGCACCACCTTTGAGAAGGTCTGGCGACATTATGCCTTCGACCGACGGCTACGGCTTATAGTGATGGACGCCATAGAGCGCATTGAAGTCTCTGTACGCACCCAGCTTATTTTTGAGCTTTCAAAAGCGACAGGCGCCTTTGGCTATGCTACCCCGGCCGGCCTGCCTAAATTAAAGGAGGATGAATTCATACATTTATTGACTTCAATAACGGAAGAGGTTGATCGAAGCAAGGAGATATTTGTTAAGCATTTTTTCGGCAAGTATGGAGACTTTCACAAAGATTTGCCTTTATGGATGGCCGGGGAAATAATGTCGTTCGGGGCTATGCTCACAATGTACAGGGGCGTTTCCCCGGAGATTAAGCGTGGTATCGCGAGGCATTACGAGATCCCTGATGAGGTGATGACTTCCTGGCTTCAGGTTATCAATGTTGTCCGTAATATCTGCGCGCATCACGGGCGCTTATGGAACCGCGAACTGGGATATAAACCGCTGATGCCCGGACGAAATAAATATCCGCAGTGGCATACTCCAGTGCCGGTTATTGCCGGAGCAAAAGTCCATAAAGCCAAACTACTTTCCGAGCATCCGGAGCTGGCGGACAAGCTGGGGGAGTTGTTCCAGGACACTAGTGGAGAATATCTGATATGTAAACCAGATACTGAAGCCATCATAAATCGTTCTATCTTGGGCTACCCCCTTAAAAGTTATTTGCTCCGTGTTTGCCAGCCTCCGTATCGAATTTTTGTGGTTCTGACCATAGTGCGACATTTTATGAAGAAAGTCGCGCCCCAGAGTAGGTGGGAAAGCCATTTGCTGTCTTTGCTTGAGGAATATCCAGAGATTTCCAGGTGGAGCATGGGCTTCCCCGACAATTGGAAGGATAGCCCGCTCTGGAATTCTTGATCCTGTGCTGGGTAGGCCGCATGGCTATCCGGGGGAATGCGGGGGAATGGGGTCAGGTCTTTACTTTTGACCTGGACTAGTGATTCGGCAGATCGCTAAAGAGCCGCCGGTGGACGGCGCTTCTGTGAAATTACACGAGAGGAAAGCCAATGGGTCGTAGAATTCTGATAATCGGACTGGCCCTTGTTGCAGTTGGTGGGGGCTTAATCGGCAGGGAGTTGTGGCAAAGAAAGATCGATAGGATTGTCCCGCCTGGTGGAACTTTCGGAAATCCTACTGGCAAGCCGCTGCCAACTAATCCAGATAGTTATCACGAGTCTCGTGTCCGCATCTCGCGAGCTTGGAGTGCCTACTGGTATACGGGATTGCCTGAAGCTATAGAGTTATTCAAAAAAGAACATGATGAGCATCCAAATGGGTATTATCACAAAGGGTATACTGCAACAATAATGAGGGAGCTGCTTGAATATGATAAAGCTTTGAAGAGCCTGCAGGGGCGTATTCTGCCTAGTGCTTCGCAGGCAGATTTAAATGATGTATATATGGAGATTTATACGTTGAGTAAGAAGTTTTATGATGAATATGGGATTGAGACTGAAGCAAGTGGCCCCAATTATGGCCCTGAGTTTTTTGACGCTGAAGAGAAAGTGAGTTCTTTTGAAGGCCCCTGGGCAAATAGATTGCTCCGTAATTGGACGCATTATGATAGTTGTACTGATGAGGGAACCGCGGCCAAGGCTGAGGGGCAGCTGGCAATGTTCTTGGATAAATTCCCGGATAGCTCACACAAAAATCGGATCGTTCCTTTGTTGGAGTATTACAGGAGTGGAAGTGCGATTTGCGGAAGAAAAAAGACAGTCCAGTGAATTTTTTGGGGGGGCTATGCAGAAATGGGGCCGGGTCTTTACTTTTGACCTGGACTAGTGATTCGGCAGATCGCTAGAGAGCCGCCGGGGAAGCCCGGCGGTTTTGTTTTGTAGAATTCATGTAAAGGGGATTATCATGGCGTCCATAAATTTCGATCACAGCTATACAGAGGATATAGGTCATAAGTTTTTCAAGGCGCTCGGACGGGCCGGTTTCCGCCTATCAGAGCATCAGACGGCTCATCCCGGCAAGCATTTCTGCCGCTTCATCATGTTCGAGCGGGTAGGCGGGCGGATGGCTTATCTGGAATTCGTCAATGTCGGGCGTGGGGGCAAGCGCGTTACCAATCCCGGCATCTCGCTGCGCTGTTCTGGCCCGCTTAAGAAGTATTTCGCTGGAGTAAAAAAGCAGAAAGGGGTGGTTGCTAAGTACGTCCACCGCAATTACGATTGGAAGAAAGACGCCAAGAGCAACCTGCCCGGCTGGAACTTCCTGACCTTCTCAAGGCCGCAGTTCAAGAATATCTACCCGTGGTTCACTGAGTACGAGCCGCGGCCGGGGGCGAAGCGCTCGCCTGTCCCAGCCCATCCTAATTCCGCCAGGACTATCGCCGGGGTGGTGCTGGCGGTAAGGGAGCAGGACCGCCCGAAGCTGGAGAAGGTTTTCGGTCGCAGCCTCGCAGGGGGGCGCGTTAACCTGGGCGGGATCAAACTGATTATCGAGCCATCCCGGACCACCCGCATATCGGCCCTGGTAATAAAGTGCCGGGACCTTAAGCGCTTCATGCGCGCGGCTAAGATTAAGTCCTCCGTGCTCTGGCGCGGTAAGGATGCCGCTATAATAAGGAACCCGGACCGCCGCATGTGGGATATCCTGGTCGTTGAGAATTAAGACGGTCGGGATAGGGGACGCCGATCCCTGATCTTTAACAAGCCGCCGGGGAAAGCCCGGCGGTTTTGTTTTGAAAGGTAGCAGCTACCTTTTTATGGCGATAAGTCCTTAAGGGTGGATGAGGTATGCTGTTTCGGGGGCTTTCTAAAATACAACAAATTTGTTGTATTTTCAAAAGGGCATGAAAGGGGTATATATAGGTCAGGCCTTTACTTTTGACCTGGACTAGTGATTCGGCAAATCGCTAGGGAGCCGCCGGGGAAGCCCGGCGGTTTTGTTTTGGGGCTTTAAGATGCCAATTTGGCATCTTAAAGGACCCGACACGCCTTTGTCGGGTTGGCCTGCTATGCTATTAACGGGGGGGCGATATGAAAGAAATTGTCTCTTTGGAAATGATCGAGCAGAAGATCTATCTCATCCGGGGGCACCGGGTCATGCTGGATAAGGACCTGGCGGAGATGTATGAAGTGACAACCGGGAACCTGAACAAGGCTGTTTTGCGGAATATAGAGAGTTTTCCGCCGGACTTTATGTTCCAGCTTTCGGCCGGGGAGTACAGGGCTTTAAGATTCCAAATTGGAATCTTAGAGAAAGGCGCGCATTCTAAATACCTGCCGAGGGTTTTCATGGAGCAGGGCGTATCTATGCTTTCCAGCGTGTTGAAGAGTAGGCGCGCCAGACTGGTCAACATTCATATTATGCGGGCCTTTGTCCGTCTTCGGGCGCTGCTCAATACGCATAAGGAACTGGCGCGCAGGCTGGAAGAGCTGGAAAATAAATACGACGCGCAGTTTAAAAGCGTCTTCGACGCGATAAAGGCGCTGATGGCGCAGCCGGACGGCCCCGAGCCGAAGAAGATAACCGGCTTCAGGCCGTAGGCGCGAGCCGCCGGGGAAAGCCCCGGCGGTTCTGTTTTAGGGCTGGGCTTTAACGAGGGTGCTTACGTAAACCCCGATGTAGTAGGGCCAGACGATGAGGGCCAGCAGGCCTTTCCAGAAGGCGAGCTTCAGGAAGCCGATGGTGAAAAGCCAGCCGGCGAACCAGGAGAGCCCCAGGGAGCTCTGATTCTTAACGCTTATGTTTCCCATAGGATAAAATGATATCAAAATGCGGGATTGGTATAATCTAGAGTATGAAGGGAATTATTTTCGCGTTTATCTTTGCCGCCCTGCCCGCGGCGGTTTTCGCGGGGGCCGATTTCGCGCTGAACGGGCCTTTCGACGCGGCGGCCCTGCCGGAATTGAAGCTGCCGGAGCCGGGGATTGCCGCCTGCGCCGCAAAAGAGACCGACGCCGCCTGGATAGCGGCGGTCAAGCGCGTGTATAACACTACCCCCCAGGGCAACCTGCCGCCCGCCGAGCTCGCCGAGCTGCCGGCGGCCGCGCTGCGGCAGATGCAGGAGGACGCCCAGGTCTATCCTTCCAAGGCCTACAAGATAGCGGTGGACGGCCGGACGGCCTACGTGATAGAGAACGACAACCTGGACGCGCTCTACGTGAATATCTTCGACGCCGGGGGCGCGCACATAGCCTACGGCGGTTTCGACGAGAACTACGACTTCTGGTGGCTCACTAAAAAGTAGCCGCGCGGGCCTGTCAGCCCGCCGCGATCGCCTTATGGAAAAAGAGGGGAAAAGGGAAAATATCTTCGAGCGCAACCCGGTTAAGACCGTGCTTGTGCTGCTGGCCGGGTTTTTCCTGGCGGCGGACCTGGGCGCCGGGACCTGGCTGCATTTGCGGGCGCGCGGCATAGGCGAATCGCATCCTTACTACCATCACGGCCTGCGGCGCTCGTCCACCGGCCGCCGGGACTGGGGCGGCATGACCCGCGACGTCAGCGCCAATTCGCTGGGCTTCATCGATTCCGGCCCACGCGGCGTGGACCCCGGCAATAAGGCGGGGCTCAGGCGCGTGCTGCTGCTGGGCGACTCCTTTGGCGAGGGCGTGGGCGTACCCTACGAGGAGACCTTCGCCGGCCTGCTGCAGGCCCGGCTGGGGCCGGGCTACGAGGTGCTCAACGCCTCGGTGGCCAGCTATTCCCCCAAGTTATATTACCTGCGGCTGAAATACCTGCTGGAGCAGGACAAGCTCGCCTTCGACAGGCTCTACGTGCTGCCGGACATCTCCGACGTGCAGGACGAGGTGATGTACGAGTATTTCCAGTCCCGGCTCTCCTTCCCGTTTTACCAGCGGGTGAGGGGTTTCCTGCGCGACTATTCCGTTACGGTGCCCTTCCTGTATTCCCGGCTGGGCGTGAACCGCATCTCCGACACCGAGAAGCGCACGCAGTTCGAGCTCTGGGGCAGCGAGACGGAGCGCTACAAGGAGCGTTCCTCCTGGCTTTGCTCCGCCGAGGTGCGCCGGAAGTGGGGGGAGAAGGGCCTGGCCTCGGCGCGGGACTATATGGGGCGCCTGGCGGCCCTCTGCCGCGAGCGCGGTATTCCCCTGACCATCGGCGTCTACCCCTGGCCGGAGCAGGTGCTCCGGGGCGAGATGGCGTCCCTGCAGGTGCGGTTCTGGCGCGACCTGGCCCGGGAGCAGGGCGCGGGTTTCCTGGACCTGTCGCCGGTTTTCGTCGGGAAGAAGGACCCTGCCCGAGTGGTGAAAGAGAATTTCATAGAGGGCGACGTGCACTGGAACGCGGCCGGCCACCGGGCCGTGGCGGAAGCCCTGTACCGCAGGATCTCCTCCGACTTCGCCTCCCGGTAGGGGCGGGGGCGGCCTTTTTAATATAATTTAGTCCGCAGGTTGAACATGGCGAGAAAAATACTCGGGATCTCCGCTTTCTATCACGATTCGGCCGCCGCGCTGGTGGTGGACGGCCGCCCCGTGTTCGGCGTGCACGAGGAGCGGCTGACCCGGGTGAAGCAGGACGCCTCCTTCCCCATCAACGCGGTGCGCGCCTGCCTGGAGCAGGGCGGGCGCCTGCTGCCGGGCGGCAAGCCGCTTAAGCTCGACGACCTGGACGCCGTGGTCTTTTACGAGAAGCCCCTGCTCAAGTTCGAGCGGCTGCTGGAGACCCATTACCTTTTCGCCCCCGGCGGGCTCAGGCAGTTCCTTTCCGCGATGCCGGTCTGGATCAAGGAGAAGATGCTGCTCAAGAAGGTCATGCTCGACAAGCTGGGCGAGCTCGGGCCTTTCGACAAGAAACGCCTTAAGCTGCTTTTCCCCGAGCACCATCTGTCCCACGCGGCCAGCGCCTTCTACCCGTCGCCTTTCGACGAGGCCGCCATCCTTACCGTGGACGGCGTGGGCGAATGGTCCACCGGCGTCATCGGCCGCGGCGGCCCCAAGGGCCTGGAGGTGCTGCGCGAGCAGGACTTCCCGCATTCCCTGGGCCTGCTCTACTCGGCTTTCACCTACTATACCGGCTTCAAGGTGAATTCCGGCGAGTACAAGCTGATGGGCCTGGCGCCCTACGGGCAGCCCGGCTCGGCCAATGTGAATCGGATGACCGGCCTGATCCGCAAGGAGCTGGTGGACATCAAGCCCGACGGCTCCATCCGCCTCAACCAAAAATATTTCGATTACGCCGCCGGCCTGCGCATGGTGAACGAGGCGCGCTGGACGGAGCTTTTCGGCCTGCCGCCGCGCGGCGCCGACGACGAGCTGACCCAGGCCTACTGCGACATGGCCCTGGCCATACAGGAAGTCACCGAGGAGATAGTGCTCAAGCTCGCCCGCGAGGCCAGGCGGCTCACCGGCGCGCGCAATATCTGCCTGGCGGGCGGCGTGGCGCTGAACTGCGTGGCCAACGGCAAGCTGCTGCGCGAGAATATTTTCGACGGGGTCTGGATACAGCCCGCGGCCGGCGACGCCGGCGGCGCGCTGGGCGCCGCGCTGGCGGCGCACCACGTGTATTTCGGCGAGGGCCGCGCGCCCTCCGACGGCAGGGACCGGATGGCCGGCTCCTTCCTGGGGCCGGAGTACTCCGAGGCCGAGGCCGCCGTGATGGCCCAGGGCTACGGCGCGCCCTATGAGCGCGTGCCGGACGAACAGCTTTTCGACCGGGTGGCCGCCCTGATAGCGGACGGCGCGGTGGTGGGCTGGCACCAGGGCCGCGAGGAATGGGGCCCGCGCGCCCTTGGCAACCGCAGCATCCTGGGCGACGCCCGCAACCCCGAGATGCAGAAGAAGCTGAACCTCAAGATCAAGTACCGCGAAAGCTTCCGGCCCTTCGCGCCGTCGGTGCTGGCCGAGGACGCCGGCGTCTATTTTGAAAAGGGCTATGCCTCGCCCTATATGCTCCTGATCGACTACGTGGCCCCCGGTCGCCGCAACCAGCTGCCCGAAGGCTACCACGCCAAGCCGCTCAAGGAAAAGCTTTACCACCTGCGCTCGGACGTGCCGGCCATAACCCACCTGGATTATTCCGCGCGCGTGCAGACGGTGCACGCGGATACCAACCCGCGCTACCACCGCCTGATCAGCGCCTTTAAGAAGCTGACCGGCTACGGCCTGATAGTCAATACCAGCTTCAACGTGCGCGGTGAGCCCATAATCTGCACGCCCGACGACGCCTACCGCTGCTTCATGGGCACGGAGATGGACTACCTGGTGATAGGCAACCTGCTTTTCGACAAGAAGGAACAGCCTTCCGGCATAGAGCGGAAGGAATACGCCCCGGATTAGGAGAGGACGATGCTCGACGTTTTCAAGGACCTGTGGTCTTTCCTCAGGGAACGCAAAAAGTGGTGGCTGCTGCCGGTGGTGCTCATCCTGCTGCTGGTGGGCGCGCTGGTGATCATGTCCTCCGGCACCGCCGTGGCGCCGTTCATCTACACCCTGTTCTGACCATGAAAGAGACCGTGACCCGCGAAAAAGTACAGGAAACCATGGCCGTGCTGGCCGCGGCCTGCCTGGCAGTCTACTTCATCTTCGGCGTGAAGGGTTTCGCGGCGGCCGCCCTGGCGCTGCTGCTGCTGGACCTGGTCTTCAGGCGGGGTTCGGCCGCGGTGGCCCGGGCCTGGCTCAAGTTCTCCTCGGTGCTGGGCCGCTTCAACACCAACCTGCTGCTGGGCCTGATCTACTTCCTCGTGCTGACGCCGCTGGCGCTGCTGTTCCGGCTGTTCACCGGCCGCGCCTCGGTGCTGCGCTTCGACCCGGCCGCCAGGTCCTATTTCCGGGAGCGCGGCACGGTCTACGCCCCGGCCGACCTGGAAAAGCCCTGGTAGCCCTTCCCTGAACCGGAAAACAAGGCACCCCGACAGTACGCTGTCGGGGTGCCCTGCTATTATACTGTTATGGGCTATTCTTTATTCCGCGGGGATCTCCACCGCCGTCATGGGGCCGGCCACGCAGAATTCCTGCGTGCCGTCCAGGTCGGTGCGGAATACCTTGGCGCCGGACTCCAGCAGGCGGTCCATGGCTTCCATGGTGGGGTGGCCGTAATTGTTCTTGCCCACCGCTATATAGGCGCGCTCCGGCCGCACCGCCTCCAGGAAGCTCTTCATGGAGGAATACTTGCTGCCGTGATGGCCCACCTTCAGCACCTTGGCGCTAAGCTCGTCGCCGTACTTGGCGGCCAGGCGCTCCTCGGCCTCGCCCTCGGTGTCGCCGGTGAGCAGCAGGGACTCGCCGCGGTAGGTCAGCTTCAGCATTATGGAGCAGTTATTGAGGATCTCGCTGTTGGAGGTGGAGAAGGGGTCGGAGCAGGCGTTGAAGACCTTTATCTCCACTCCGGGGGCGCTCCAGTCCAGGCTGGTGCCGGCCACGGGGTAGACGGTATTGACCTGGAGCTCGCGGGCCTTGGCGCGGATGGCGTCGTCGGCCGTGGCGCCGCGGTTGTCCACGCGGGTGTCGTAGAAATTGCGCACCGTCACCGAGGAGAAAACATAGTGCAGGCCATTGTAATGGTCGGAATGGGGGTGGGTCAGCACCACGTGGTCTATGGCGGAGACTTTCTTGGCCTGCAGGAACTTGGCCAGGGGGCTGGAGGCGGTGCGGGAGGGGCCGCCGTCTACCAGGGCGTTCTTGCCGCCTGGCAGTTCTATGTAGATGGCGTCGCCCTGGCCCACGCTGAGAAAGTAGACGCTCAGGCCCGGGGCCGGGGTATAAACGGTGGCGCCGGCGGGCGCGGGGGCGTAGGGGACCTCCACCTTGGGGGCGGCGGCCAGCAGCTGGCCAAAGGCCTGGGCGCCCGCGGAGGAGGGAATAAGGTTGATTACGGCTAAAAGGAAGAGCGCGGCGGCCAAGGCGCCGAACTTTGCGGGTGCTGGAGAGGTCCTGGTCACGAGATGCATATCCACCTCCGCGTGCAGCTTCTCGCCGTGGTGAATCCGGATTAAGGTCCGGAGGTGGATGCTCCCCGGCCAATCCCGGGGATTACACAGCGAACATATATAAGATAGTGCCGGGATTGACTTCGCTCAAGGGCCAAAGGTCCTATATGCGTATAGGCCCAAAGACCTATATGGCGCCTTCTGGCCGGACGCAGGGAGGGTAAATGGTAAAATATGACTGAAAAGATGGAAGAGCAGTCCATAGAATTCAACGAAAGGTTCGCCCACGCGCTGCATCTGCTGCAGCATGGCAGCCGCAATATCTTTGTGACCGGCAAGGCCGGCACGGGGAAAAGCACCCTGCTGCGCTATTTCAGGGCGCATACCTCCCGCAGGATAGTGGTGCTGGCCCCCACCGGGGTGGCGGCGCTCAACGTGGGCGGCGAGACCATACATTCCTTTTTCCGCTTCAGGCCGGGCACCACGCCGGATAAGGTGCGCCGGGCCCGCAAGCGCGACGCCGACATTTACCGCGAGCTGGACGCCATAGTGATAGACGAGGCCTCCATGCTGAGGGCGGACCTGCTGGACTGCGTGGACGCTTTCATGCGCCTGAACGGGCGCGACCCGGGGCGGCCTTTCGGCGGGGCGCAGCTGGCCCTGTTCGGCGACCTGTACCAGCTGCCGCCGGTGGTGACCGGCCCGGAGCGGGAGCTGTTCCGCTCCTATTACAAGGGGCCTTATTTCTTCAACGCGCGGGTATTCGACTCCGCCTCGCTGGATTACGTGGAGCTGGAGAAGATCTACCGCCAGAAGGACCAGGGCTTTATAGATATCCTGAACGCCATCCGCAATAACCGGGTGACGCCGGCCCAGCTGGCGGCGCTAAACCGGCGCACCGGGGCCGACGTGGAGGCCCGCGGCCGCGGGCCGGTGGTGCGGCTGCTCACCACCAACGCCGACGCGGCGGAGATAAATAACGAGAAGCTGCGCGCCATAGACGGCCGCGCGCATGTCTACAAGGCCGAGGTGTCCGGCTCCTTCTCGCGGGACGCCTACCCGGCCGACGAGGAGCTGCACCTGAAGGCCGGCGCGCAGGTGATGCTGCTCAACAACGACCCGGACGGCCGCTGGGTGAACGGCACCATGGCGACGGTGCAGGACATCATGAAAGGCCCGCCCGGCGAGCCCGATACGGTGCACGTGCGCCTGGCCGACGGCTCCATAGAGCCGGTGGAGCCGCATGCCTGGGAGCTTTTCCACTACGCCTACGACGAGGAGAAGAAGAAGATAAAGTCCGAGACCCTCGGCACTTTTACCCAATACCCGCTCAAGCTCGCCTGGGGCGTGACCATACATAAGAGCCAGGGCAAGACCTTCGAGCGGGCGGTGATAGACCTGGGGCGGCGCGCCTTTGCGGCGGGGCAGACCTATGTGGCGCTGAGCCGCTGCACGGCGCTGGAGGGGCTGTCCCTGGCGCGCCCGGTGCGGCCGGAGGACGTGATGACCGACTGGCGCATAGTGAAGTTCGTTACCGGGCACCAGTACGGCGCCAGCGAGGCGGCCATGCCGCTGGACCGCAAGATAGGGCTGATCATGACGGCCATCGCCGACGGCGACTGCCTGGAGCTGACCTACCTGAAGGCCACCGACGAGCGCAGCCGGCGCGTGGTGCGGCCGCTTAGCGTTGGCGATTGCCGCTTCAAGGAATATGTTTTCAAGGGGCTGGTGGCGGACTGCCTCAAGCGCGGCGAGCGCCGCACCTTCAGGGTGGACCGCATCCTGGAGCTCAAGGCGGTGCCGGCCGGCGAGGCGAAATTATAAAATAGCTTTATGAAAAAGAACATCCTCTTCTTCCTGGCGGCGGCGGCCCTGATGGCCGGCTGCGCCACCAACCCGGCTACGGGCAAGCGCGAGCTGCGCCTCTTCTCCGACAAGGACGAGGTGGCGCTGGGCGGCAAGACCCGCGACCAGGTGATAAAGCAGTACGGGCGCCGCGCCGACCCGGCGCTGGAGGCCTATGTGGCCGGCATCGGCGGGCGGCTGGCCGCGGTCTGCGACCGCCGCGAGCTGAACTACGAATTCTACGTGCTCGACACCGACATGGTTAACGCCTTCGCGGCGCCGGGCGGCTATATCTTCGTCACCAAGGGCATACTCAAGGCCATGGCCGACGAGGCCGAACTGGCCGGCGTGCTGGGCCACGAGCTGGGCCACGTGACGGCGCGCCACAGCATGAAGGCGCTGGAGAAGCAGTACGGCTACCAGGCCCTCATCAATATAGCCTCCGCCGCCTCCGGGCGCGACCTGTCGGGCCTGCAGCAGTACACCGATTACCTGGCCAATATGCTGCTGATGGGCTATGGCCGCGATAACGAGTTCCAGGCCGACGCGCTGGGCGCGCGCTATGCCCGGGCCGCCGGCTACGATCCGCGCGGCACGGTGGATTTCTTCCTGAAGCTGGAGAAGATGGAGGGCGGCAAGAAGGCCAATGACCTGGAGAAGCTCTTCCAGTCGCACCCGCCCACGAAGGACCGCATAAAGAAGCTGGAGGCGGGCATAGCCGCGGCCGGCCCCGCCGGCGCGGCCCGCAACGCCGCCGCCTACGCCGCGGCCACCAAAGGCCTCTAGGTTTTTCCCCGGGCGTGAAAAAAGCGCGGCATGCCGCGCTTTTTTTCATGTCCCCGGGCCGGGACTACATGAACTTACCCTTGAAATGCAGGGCCATGGCCAGCACGAACAACACCGCGGCCAGGCCGCCCCAGAAAAGGATATTGCCCGCCAGGCGGGCGGCTTTCTGCCGCCCGGTAGCTTCGGGCGCCCCGGCCGGGAACCGGACGCGCAGGTAGGCGCCCACGGCCACCGGGGCCACCGGTATGGCCAGCAGCAGTATGGCTTCCAGTAAATATTTAAGATCCGTCATGGCGCGGGCACCTCTCTCCCGTTCTGGTAGCAGACTTTCTTGCCGGCGATATAGCCGGGCTCGGTGGCCTCCTGGTTGCCCATCAGCCGGGTGAGGCCGGGCAGGCGGCCGGGCACCAGGCCGAAGGTGCGGTAGCCGCAGACTATCGCCCCGTTAACGCCCAGGCTGGTGTCGCGGGAGAGGTCGGCGTTCCATTCCTTCTCCCACTGCTGGCGCGCCTGGTCGGCGGGCACGCCGTTCAGGCGGTCGCCCCAGTAAGGCACCGAGAAATAGAGCAGCCGCCTGGCGGTCATGCTGAGGCCTACCGCCGGGTTCAGGGTCGAGCCGCCTATGGAGGCGGTATTGCAGCCCGCGAACGTGATGACCCCGTTCCTGGCCATCTTGCCCTTGAACAAGTCGGCGGTAGAACCGGAGTCGTAGGTGGCGTCGGGGCCCACCGTCTGCATGCCCGGGGAGCCGTGGCCGTAAAGGGTGACGCGGGTTATGGAGCCGGCGGGCAGGCGGCGTATGGCGGCCTCCGCGGCCTTGGTGTCGCGGTAGGTCTGCCTGCCCTGCGGGGTCTCCACGGTTATGCCGTAGGCGTCCGAGGTCCAGGCCGAGGATTTCTGCGCGGCCAGCGCGCCCGGGGCGTTATGGCCCAGGGTGGTGGCGGCGGTGGTCCGGGCCGCGGCGGGGGGCAGCGGGGCGCCCAGCGCGCCGGAGACGGCCCCCTTGGTCATGTCGGCTAAAGGTTTGGAGACTCCGCCGGCGATGCTTCCGACCACCGCCTTGGGGACTTCGTATTTCTTGGAGTAGGAGCCGCCCTGGCCCGCGCGCGCGTTGTCGTACATCCCGGAAAGTTTCCCAGAGTCGAGATCCGGGCCCAGTTTGCCCAGGCGCTCGGAGGATTGGCTGAGGGCGGCGCGGGGCTTGGCCTCGGCCTGGCGCCGCATCATCTCGGCGGCGGCCCTGGAGGAGCGCAGTTCGGCGATGGCCTGCGGCTGCAAATGCTGCTGCAGCGCCGCGGCGTCGGCGTCGGTGAGGCCTTCGGCGGCGGCCTTGTTAAGCATGGCCCGCGCCAGAGCCAGCTTGTTCTCGAATAAAGTCCCTTTCAGCGCGCCCATCCAGATCTTGACCGTCTTTACGTCGCCGGGCGTGGTGCGCGAGCAGTAATCGCGCAGGGCGGCGCTGTCCCATTTTTGCATGGCCGCCTCGTAATAGGCGGCGATCGCCCGCAGCCGGCTTTCGGCCGGGGCCTCGGCTTCCCGCAGGGCGCTTTCACGCTCGGCGGGGGGCATGGCCTCCCAGCCGGAGGGGTCCGGCGAGCCGGTTTCTGTGAAATACTTGAACTGGGCCTGGTATTCGGCCTCGCCCCAGGCCACCGCTTCGGCCGCGGCCGCGGCCGCGGCCCCGGCCGCGAAAGCGGCGAGCAGCAGCGTTAAAAGCGTTCTCTTCATATCGTCATGTCCGCCTGCGCCGAAATTTGGCGGCAGAAAGGCCGCGCCGGCGCGTAACAATAGTCTAGCCTACTGGGCTTTATTGTCAAGGGACCGCCGGCCCCTTGGGGGTTTCCTGGGCGTGCCTGGCGTAGATGGCCCTGACGCAGTCGGCGTAGGGTTTGCGTTTTTCAGGGGTGAAATCGCGGTAGACCAGCTCCACGGCCCGGCCGCTGCCGAACATGGCGTGGTCGATGGGGAAAAGCGCCTCCGTACCCGGGGGCAGGAATTCCTTCTTTATCTCCATGCGCAGGCCCCAGCCGGCCAGCAGCGACAGGCAGTAGACCCATTTCTGGGTGGCCTGGTTGAAGATCTTGAGCACGGGCCCCGGGTTCTTGGCGGTATTGGGGCGCATCTCCCAGGTCTGGCCGGGCAGGTCGCCGGCCGCGGCCAGCAGTTCTCCCCAGAATTCCCGGAAGCCCTCGGCGGACTTGGGGTAGCGGGCGGCGATATGCTTTACGAATTTTTCGAACTCCTCGCGGATCAGCGCCGGGTCGGTCTTCACCGTCTTGGCGCGCTCCTTGTTCTCCTCGTCTATGCGCAGGCGGGTGATGAGGTCCCGCAGGGAGGCGGCTTCGGCCTCGGTGGCCGGGGCCAGGTACTGGGCCTTGAAGGTCAGGCGGTCGCCGGCCTGCGGCTGCACCGTTATATTGTCGCCGGTCACTTTTACCACGACTCCCAGCGACTTGTTTATGGTATTGCGCACCGGCGCGTAGATCTCGAAAGTGTTCTGTTCCATGTCTCCACCCTATGCGGACATGATACAAAATTCCCCGACACTACGCTGTCGGGGACGCCTGCTACGCTATTGGAGGGATAGGGAGAGGGAGGTTTTATGAAAGGAGCGGGAGCGATACAGGACATGCCGCGGGTGGAGCGCCCGCGGGAGAAGCTGATGCGCTACGGGCCGGGCAAGCTGGCGGACGAGGAGCTGCTGGCGCTGCTCCTGCGCACGGGGGCGCGCGGCAAAGGGGTGCTGGAGCTGGCGGGGGAGCTGCTGCGGCGCTTCGGCGGGGCGGAGCTGGCCAAGGCGGGCTTCGCGGAGCTTAAGGCGGCGCCGGGGCTTGGCCCGGCGCGGGCCTGCGAGATAGCGGCCGCTTTCGAGCTGGGGCGCCGTTACCTGGGCGGCAAGAAGGCGGGCATCTACCTCAAGCCGCGGGATATCTGGGAGGAATTGCGGGATATCCGGGACCAGAAGAAGGAGCATTTCGTGGTCTTCTTCCTGGACACCCGCAACCAGGAGATAAAGCGGGAGATAGTCTCCATAGGCACGCTCAACTATAACCTGGTGCACCCGCGGGAGGTGTTCGAGCCGGCGGTCAAGAACCTGGCGGCCAGCGTGATAGTGGCGCATAACCACCCTTCGGGCTGCCTGGAGCCGTCCGACGAGGACCTGAGCCTCACCAAGCGGCTGGCGCAGGCGGGGAAACTGCTGGGCATAGAACTGCTGGACCACGTGATAGTGGCCCGGGAGGGCTTTATGAGCTTCAAGCAGAAGGGGCTGCTGTAGGCGGCGGCTACTTTACCAGCGCCCGGAAGGAGGCCAGCACCGCCTCGTAGGCCTTGTAATTGGCCTTGGCGACGTCGGCCTGGGCGGTATAGCGCAGCACGTAAAAGCCCTGCTTGGCCGGCACCACGGCGAAATGCTCGTAGACCAGGACTTTCTCCGGGTTCACGGCCCCGGCCGGCACGTACTCGTAGACCTTGCGCTCGAACACCTTGGCGTGGCGGTTGCCGGCCGTCCCGTTCTTTACCGGGCCGTATACCTTCTTGTCCGTGTTGACGCCGAAAGGCGGCCGGGAGTGGAGCTTTATGAAACGCTCGGGCGTCTTGTGCAGCAGGTTGCCGGGCGCGTAATACTTGACGCTGATGCGGCTCTGCACGTCCCTGGAGACCGGGCCGGTATAGTCGTCCCCGAATACTTTGCGCTCACCGTCGGAGAGGGCGGAGGCGTCGGCGACCCTGGTCCAGCCTTCCGGGGGGGTTATGGTGAAGTATTTCGCTTCGGCGCCGGCCTTGCCCTCGCCGCCCATCAGGGGGGCGGAGCAAAGGCAGAGCAACATAAAGCAGCAGGGTCCTGTTCTCATTTTGGCGGTCCTTTAATTGGGCGTGGCCGAGGGCGGCGGCACCACGGAGGACTTTACGCCCTCCGAGTCTTCCGCCAGCATCTCATCGCGCCAGGCGATCAGCTTGCGCTCGTCCGCTATGGATTTCTGGCGCCTGTAGGCGGCGGCCGCGTAGGCCTGTTTCTGGTACTCCAGGTAGCGGGCCAGGTCCGCCTTTTCCTGCGGCGTGAGCGAGTCCGGGTCGGCGTCCCTTTTTTTCTTCAGCTCGGCGGCCTTGCGCTCGTTCATGGCGCTGTAAGCCAGCAGCCGGGCGGTTGCGCTCTCGTCCACGTGGTGCGCCTTGCTGTAGGAGTCGAAGGTGTGCTTGCGGGCCCGCAGGGGCTCGACGCCGCCTTCCATGTAGAGCTCGGCGTCGCGCACGTAATAGGGGTTGGCGTACTTGACGTACTTGGCCGCGCCGCGCTGCATTTTTTCCGCGGTGAAGGCCGCCCCCATGCTGAAGGATTCCGTCTCGCGCTCTATAGACCGGAATTGGCCCGCGTCGCGCCGCAGGCCGGGGAACTTCTCCCGCTCCAGGGTCTCCTGGCGCTGATGGGTGGCCTCGTGGACGAAAGTGGGCGCCAGGTAGGCGGCCAGGCCGGACATATGCTCTTTGCTGGACAGGATGTCCGTGGGGCTTATATTATGCCTGCGGGCGTAATCGTAGACCATCTTCTCGTTGATGCGGATCTCCGGCTTTTCCCGGTAATAGCAGACGCCGTTGAAGTTCTCTTTCGTCTCCTCGAAGGCGAAATTCAGCTCGTTCTGGCCGCTGGCCCTGGGGGTATTGTAGAAAGCGGTTATCTCGTCGCCGGCCCGGGTGCCGGCCATCTCGTCGGCGATCAGGCCGGTGAGCTTGCCGTCCTTGGAGGAGAGCATGCGCTCCGACAGCTGCTTCATGTCCTCGGGGGGGATGGCGCGGTACTTGCCGGATATGGCGCCCAGGAGCGATACCGGGGGCGCCGCCGCCCCGGGCACGTAATTGTCGAAGGCCGAATCCAGGAACCCTTTCTTGGCCGCGTCGCCGCGCGCCGCGGCCAGCCTTTCCTTGGCGGCCTGCAGTTGCCGCGCTTTGTTCTCCGCGGCCGACTGGCCGGCGGGCTTTTGCGCTTCGCCGCGGGCCACTTCCACGTCCAGGAGCAGCTTGTCCAGGTCGCCGCGCAGCTTGTATGCGTCGGGGGGCCGCGGCTTGTTGACCAGCAGGTCCTGCTTTATCTCCTCGACCATGGCGACCAGGCCGGGGGTCTTAAGCAGGTTCTTCTTGCTGACCGACAGCAGCTGCCTGGCGTCCTTCTCGGCCAGGGCGGAAAGCTTGGCGTAACGGGTCTTTATGTCCTGCTCGTTCCAGGCGTCCTGCTGCATGCCTTCGGCCTGCAGCGAGGAGCGGCGGGAGTCGCCCAGGGCGTCCCAGGTGCGCAGGGCGCGCCGGGAGGTTACGGAGCGCTCGGGCAGGTAGCGGTCCACCCAGGGGAAAAGCTTTTCCGGGCGCGGGCCGATGCCCAGCAGGCAGGAGTAGCAGTCCCGGCCTTCCAGTTCCCGCACCAGGGCGTAACCGAGGTCCGACTCGGAGTAGCGGGCTACGACTTTCTTCAGGCCGAGCAGGGCGTTATTGTAAAGCAGTATGGCCGTGGCTTTGGGATATGCCGAGGAGGCCCGGGACATGAGGTCCTCCCGGCCCTCCAGGCCGTCCACGCATTTCTCCGCGGTGTCCGGGGACAGCAGTTTCTTGTCGAGGTCCACGTTGTCTATGCAGTCCTGCAACAGCCGCGATTCCTGTTCGGAAAGGGCCTGCTGCTGCGCCGGCAGCATGGCCGGCAGCAGCAGTAATGAGAGAATAAGATTTAATTTCATGAAGCCGCGCACCCCGTTAATCCTAGTATAAGGCGGCGGCCGCGATTTGTCAATGGGGCGCGGCGGCCCCGGGATTAAAAGGTAGAATAACCGTCTCCTATGAAAAAAATTTCCGCGCTGCTGGCGAAGTTCCACAAACTGCACCTGGGACTTTATGTCCTGTTCTCGCTGATGGTCTATTTCGGCGGGGTGACGGGCTACATGTTCGAAAGGTTCTCGCTTATAGACACGGACCTGCTCAAGCAGGAGTGGGAACACAACCGCGAGCTGAGGGCGAAGGGCGAGAAGTACACGCCTCCCGGGGCCATAGTCAAAAAGATCTTCAAGCCCCTGAACCTCTCCGAGAAGGTCACTTATAAGCTCAAGGACGGCAAGACGGAAAAGGTGGTGACCTACAGCGACCGGCAGGGGACGGGCTGGTATTATTACCTGCTGCTGGCGGCCTGGCTGTGGCCGCTTTACCGGTACAATTTTTCCAAAAAGCCGCAGGACCTGAAAGCCGTGGAGCGGCGGATCATACACCTGCCGGTGGTGGTGCTCGCGCTGGGCTGGGTGATAGCCGCGCAGCATTACTTCGCCAAGACCGCGGAGTACGCCGCGCAATACGGGCCGCCGGGAACCAAGCTGGCCGCCGTGTTCGCCGTGTCGGCCCTGCTGTTCGTGGCTTTTGTCAGCTACCTGAACCTGGAACTGACCGGGCTTTATATCCGCAGCCGGATCGCGCGGCCTTTCTTCCTGGCCACCAACCCTTACGGCCTCAAGCGGGGCTTCGCCATAAACCTGACGCTGCGCTACGCGCTCATGATCTTCTCGCTGGCCCTGGTGCCGCTGCTGCTGAGCCTGTACATGCCCATCCTCACCAATATGGACGTTTTCGCCCAGTTGAAAGGCGCCGCCGGCGGCGATAAGGTGTGGGCCGTGGGCTATGACCTCGTCCGCACGCTGATCCCCATCGTGATCGTGGGCGCCATGACCATGGTCATAGTGGTTTTCCAGCTGATCTCCATAATCCTCTACCGCTACAACGTGCACGCGCCGGCCGGGGCGCTGGTGCGGCGCATGAAGGCCGTGGCGGCCGGGGATTTCAGCTGCAAGACCTCGGTGCTTTACGCCGACGAGCTCGGCCAGCTGAAGGGGCATTTCAATATGATGCTCGACGGCCTGGTGGAGCGCGACCATATCAAGGACACCTTCGGCCGCTATGTCTCCATGGAAATAGCGGAGAAGATCATGAAGAGCGGCAAGGTGAACCTGGCCGGCGAGGAGATACAGGCCACGGTGCTGTTCTCGGATATCCGCGGCTTCACGCCGCTGAGCGAGAAGATGCCGCCCACGGACCTGATCCGCTTCCTCAACGAGTATTTCGCCTATATCGCCAGGCCCATAGCGGACAACCGGGGCGTGATCAACAAATTCATAGGCGACGCGGTGATGGCCATCTTCTCGCCCGTGTTCGGCGTGGAGGACCACCGCGCCGCCGCGGTCAGGGCGGCCGTGGGCATGCGGGCCGCCCTCAAAGAGTTCAACGCGCTGGGCCGCTACCCGGAGGTGGCTTTCGGCGTGGGCGTGCACAGCGGCGCGCTGGTGGCCGGCAACGTGGGGACCGAGTCGCGCCTGGAATATACCGTGCTGGGCGACACCGTGAACGTGGCCTCGCGCAT
>CAYSYJ010000017.1:0-22640 GCA_964435105.1 uncultured Elusimicrobiaceae bacterium | reverse complement strand
CGCAGCGGTTGTCGCAGCCGTCGGCGACCTTCAGGTAGGCGCTGTGGCGCGCGGTCAGGCGGGCCTTAAGGCGCGGCGAGTCCAGCGGGCCTTCCGCGGGCAGGATATAGCTGCGGCCCTCCTCTATGGCCTTGGCCGCCTTGGCCAGGGCGTGTATGCCCACCACGGCGTCGAGGCCGGGGAATTTCTCCGCGAGCTTGCGCTTTTCCCGCTCCACCAGGCAGCCGGTGACCAGGACCTTGGAGAGCTTCCCCCTGGCCTTCAGGGCCAGCAGGCGGCGGATCTCCGCCTCGGATTCCTTCACGGCGGAGGAAAGGAAGGCGCAGGTGTTGATGAGGGCGGCGTCGGCGCCCTCCTCGTCGGGGACCAGCGTCCAGCCGGCCGCGGCCAGCTCGCCGGCCATGACCTCGGCGTCGGTCAGGTTCTTGGGGCAGCCGAGCGAGACTATGAATAATTTAGGCATGGGAAAAGGGAGGGCGGCCGCACGGCCCCGCGCCCGCTCAGTGCTTCTCGAGGCGTTTGATGAGGACGAAGGTCGAAGCGCCGACCGCCAGCATCGCGGCCATGAAAAGGGCGTAGGCGAAGCCGGTGTGCTGCACGCCGATAATGGATTTCAGCTCCGACATGCCGCCCACCCCGGCGAAGAAGCTGGGTACCGCCACCGCGATGACGATGGCGTTGAGGTTCTTCATCAGGATATTGAGGTTGTTGCTGACGATGGAGGCGCGGGCGCCCACGAGCGACGCGAAGATGTTGGAATAGATGGCCGCCTGCCGGTAGCACTGCTGGTTCTCGATGGTGATGTCGTCGATGAACTCCACGCTGCGGGGGCTGAAGCCGAGCTTCTCGGCGTTATGCTTGAGGCGGTCGATGGCGGTGGAGTTGCCGTTGATGGCGTTGAGGTAATAGACCAGGCTCTTCTCGAGCGTGAACATGTTGATGAGGTAGCGGTTCTCCATCGAGTGGGTGATCTTGGTCTCGATCTCCTCGGCGATCATGTTGATGACCTTGAGGTGTTCCATGAAATGGAAGATGGAGTTGTAGATGAGCTTGAGGAAGATCTCCCGGATGCCGTCCACGTGCTTGAAATACTTGCCGGAGAACATGTTGATGTCCTCGGAGAGGGCCAGGATCAGCTTGTCCTTGAAGAGGAACAGCCCCATCGAGGAGACCTTGAACATGAAGTGGTCCTTGGAGGAGTAGTTCTTGGGGCGCTTGAAGATGAGGGCCAGGTGGTCCCCGTCCGACTCCATGCGGGCCGGTTCCTCGGGGTCGAAGGCGGAGTTGAAGTTGTGCTCGTCCAGGCCGAAGTTCTCGACCAGCCACTTCTTCTCGTCCTCGGTGGGCGTGACCACCACCCAGACGTCGGGCGTTTCCGCCTCGACCTGCTTGAGTTGGTGGTTCTCTATCTTATAGCGCTTGATCATGGCTTCTACGGCTATTCTACTATTATTTGCGGACGGTCTTTTTCGCCTTTTTCGCGGCGGGCTTGAGGCGCGCGGCCACGGCGGCCCCTATCTCCGAGAGATTGTCCACCACCGTCGCTCCCGCCTTCTTGAGCGCCTCCACCTTGGAGGCGTGCGTGCCCGCCCCGCCCTCCACTATGGCGCCGGCGTGGCCCATGCGGCGGCCGGGGGGCGCGGTCTTGCCCGCGACGAAACAGAACACCGGCTTGGTCATTTCCTTCTTTATGAATTTCGCGGCGTCCTCTTCGGCCGAGCCGCCGATCTCGCCTATCATGATGACGGCCGCGGTCTGCGGGTCGGACTCGAAAAGCTTCAGGGCGTCCACGAAGTTAAAGCCCTGCACCGGGTCGCCGCCTATGCCGACCACCGAACTCTGGCCGAGCCCCTGGCAGGTGACCTGCCAGACGGCCTCATAGGTCAGCGTGCCGGAGCGCGAGACCACGCCGACCGAGCCCTTTTTATGGATATAGCCGGGCATGATGCCGGCCTTGCACTCGCCGGGCGTGATGACGCCGGGGCAGTTGGGGCCGACCAGGGTGACCTTATGGCCGCAGGAGTTGATGGCGGCGAGGCGCTTCTTCGCGCGCACCATGTCGAGCACCGGGATGCCCTCGGTGATGCAGATGATGACCGGGATGCCGGCGTCGGCCGCTTCCAGGATGGAATCCGCGGCGTAAGGCGGGGGGACGAAGATGAGCGAGGCGTTGGCGCCGGTGGCCTTCACGGCGTCCTTGGCCGTGTTGAACACGGGGCGGCCCAGGTGTTCCGTGCCGCCCTTGCCGGGCGTGACCCCGCCGACGACGTTGGAGCCGTAATCCAGGCACTGCTGGGCGTGGAAGGAGCCCTGCGCGCCGGTGAAGCCGTGGACCAGCAGCTTGGTTTTCTTGTTGAGGAGTATGGACATGGTATTACCTCTTGGCGGCGGCCACGGCCTTCTGCGCGGCCTCCCACAGGGAATCGGCCTGTTCCAGCTTGAGGCCGGACTTGGCGAGGATGGCCTTGCCTTCCTTGACGTTGGTGCCTTCCAGGCGCACGATGAGCGGTACCTTGATATGCACCTTCTTGGAGGCCTCCACCACGCCGGCGGCGATATTGTCGCATTTCATGATGCCGCCGAAGATGTTGATCAGCACGGCCTTGACCTTGGGGTCCTTGAGGATGATCTGGAAGGCCTTGGTGATCTGGTCCACGTTGGCGCCGCCGCCCACGTCCAGGAAGTTGGCCGCGTCGCCGCCGGCCATCTTGACGGTGTCGAGCGTGGCCATCGCCAGGCCCGCGCCGTTCACCATGCAGCCGATGTCCCCGTCGAGGCCGATGTAATTGATGCCGATGGCCTTGGCCTCCCGTTCTATCTCGCTGGCCTCGTGGTCGGGTTTGGCCGCCTGGTCCTTGTGGCGGAACAGGGCGTTGTCGTCGGTGACTATCTTGGCGTCGAGGGCTATCAGCTTGCCGTCGCCGGAGATTATCAGGGGGTTGATCTCCACCAGGTTCGCGTCGAGGTCCAGGAACACCTTCACCATCTGGCGGGCGAGCGCGGTGAATTCGCAGAAATTCTTCTGGGGGATGCGCAGGTCGAAGGCGAGCTGCCTGGCCTGGAAATCCAACAGGCCCGCGTCGGTGTCCACCTGCACCTTCAGGATCTTCTCCGGGTGGGTGTGGGCCAGCTCTTCGATGCTCACGCCGCCCTCGGCGGAGGCGATGATGGCGGGGCAGCCGGCCTTGCGGTCGAGCACCACCGAAATGTAGAGTTCGCGGGCTATGGGACAGGCGTCCTCCACCAGCACCTCTTCCACGGTCAGGGCCTTGCCCTGGGTCTGGTGGGTGACCATCTTCATGCCGAGCATTTTACCCGCGAGCTCGCGGGCCTCGGCCGCGGTCTTGGCCACCTTGACGCCGCCGGCCTTGCCGCGGCCGCCGGCCAGCACCTGCGCCTTGACCACCCACGGGCCCTGGCCCCGGAGGTCCAGTTTATCGGTGCCGTCCCCAATCTTGAGCACGCCGTGGCGGCGCAGCACGGGGATGCCGTAGCGCTCGAAAACTTCCTTGCCCTCGTATTCCAGCAGTTTCATAGGCCTCCGGAGGGGCCGGCCGGAGCGGCGGGCCCTTTATTGAACCATAATCATACAATTTGTAATATAATTTGGGCAAAGCCGCCCCCCGGAGCAACGGGCGGGGCGCCGAGTTTTTACCGAGGTGGCCATGAACGGAAAGAACAGGACGGTCAGCGTCAGCGAACTCAGTTCGGTCACGGTGCGCTTCGCCGGCGACTCCGGCGACGGCATCCAGCTGGTGGGCAACCAGTTCGCCAGCGCCACGGCCGTGGCCGGCAATGACCTGAGCACCCTGCCGGATTACCCGGCCGAGATCCGCGCCCCCGCGGGTTCGCTCTCCGGCGTCAGCGGTTTCCAGATCAGTTTCGGAGACGAGTCGGTGCTGACCCCCGGCAACCGGCCGCACGTGCTGGTGGCCATGAACCCGGCCGCCCTGGCCGTCAACCTGAAGAGCCTGGACAAGGGCTCGGTCATCATCGCCAATTCGGACGCTTTCGGCAAACAGGCCCTCGAGAAGGCCGGCTACGCCTCCAACCCGCTGGAGGACGGTTCCCTGGCCAATTACCGCGTCATCGGCGTGCCCGCCAACCGCCTGACCGAGAATACCCTGAAGGATTCCGGCCTGCCGCCGGCCCAGGCGCTTAAATGCAAGAATTTCTACATGCTGGGCATCATGTTCTGGATGTACGGCCTGCCGCTGGGCCCCACCAAAGAGCGCATCGCCGCCAAGTTCCAGAAGACGCCGGAGCTGGCCGCCGCCAACGCCAAGGTGCTCGAGGCCGGCTACGATTACGCCGAGACCACCGAGCTGTTCGACGCGCGGTTCCAGGCGAAGAAAGGCAGCGTGACCCCCGGCAAGTACCGCAACCTGACCGGCAACGAGGCCGCGGCCTACGCCCTGATAACCGCCGCCCGGCTGCTGAAGAAAAAGCTGTTCTTCGGCGCCTACCCGATAACCCCCGCTTCCGAGATACTCCATACCCTCTCCAAGCACCGCGCCGAGGCTGTGGTGGTGTTCCAGGCCGAGGACGAGATCGCCGCCATGTGCGCCACCGTGGGCGCCGCCTTCGCCGGCGAGTTCTCCGCCACCGGCACCAGCGGCCCCGGCCTGTCCCTTAAGATCGAGGCCATCGGCCTCGGCGTCATTGCCGAACTGCCCATGGTGATAATAGACGTGCAGCGCGGCGGCCCCTCGACCGGCCTGCCCACCAAGACCGAGCAGAGCGACCTGCTGCAGGCCGTCTACGGCCGCCACGGCGAATGCCCCCTGCCGGTGCTGGCCGCGGCGAGTCCCGCGGACTGCTTTAATACCACGCTCGAGGCGGCCCGCCTCGCCGTGAAGTACATGACGCCGGTAATAGTGCTGTCCAATTCCTATCTCTCCAACGGCTCCGAACCTTTCCGCATCCCCGGGCTGTCGGAACTCCCCAAGCTGGAGCTGGCGCCGCTGCCGCCGCCCGAGCAGTTCAAGCCGTACATGCGCGATCCGAAGACCCTGGCCCGCCCCTGGGCCTGGCCGGGGCTGAAAGGCTACGAGCACCGCATCGGCGGCCTGGAGAAGGCCGACGGCAGCGGCGCCATCAGCTACGACCCGGAGAACCACCAGAAGATGACGGATATCCGCGCGGCCAAGGTCGCCGGGATCGCGCGCGAGATACCTCCCACCAGGCTCAGCGGCCCGGATGCCGGCGAGCTGCTGGTGCTGGGCTGGGGCTCCACCTACGGCGCCATCGCCGAGGCCATGGGCGAGGCCCGCAAGGCCGGTCTGGCCGTGTCCTCCGCCCACCTGCGCAACCTCTTCCCGCTGCCGCCGGACCTGGGAGGGGTGCTGAAACGTTTCAAGAAGGTGCTGGTGCCGGAAGAGAACACCGGCCAACTGCGGCTGCTGCTGCGCGCGGAGTACGGCTTCGAGCCCCTGGGCCTCAACAAGGTGCAGGGCCAGCCGCTCAACTCCGACGAGATCCTCGCCAAGGTAAGGGAGGTCCTGGGGAAATAATATGGAGAACAAACTGACCGCCAAGGATTTCTCTTCGGGCCTGCCGGTGAAGTGGTGCCCCGGCTGCGGCGACTTCGCCATCCTCAACATGGTGCAGAAGACGCTGGCAGGCATGGGCCTGCCGCACGAGAAGTACGCCGTCATTTCCGGTATCGGCTGCTCGAGCCGCCTGCCCTACTACGTCAACACCTACGGCTTCCATTCCATCCACGGCCGCGCCGCGGCCGTGGCCAGCGGCGTGAAGCTGGCCAACCCGGAACTGGCCGTCTGGGTCATCACCGGCGACGGCGACGGGCTCTCCATCGGCGGCAACCACATGATGCACGCCATCCGCCGCAATATCGGGCTCAAAATAGTGCTCCTCAATAACCGCATCTACGCGCTTACCAAGGGCCAGGCCTCCCCGACCACGCAGCCGGGGCGCAAGACCAAGAGCACCCCGGCGGGCTCCATAGACTACCCGTTCAACCCGGCGCGCTTCGCCGTGGGCCTGGACTGCACCTTCGTGGCGCGCGGCCTCGACAACGATATCTCCGGCACCACCGCGATACTCGAGCGGGCCGCCCGCCACAACGGCACCACTTTCGTGGAGATCTTCCAGAAATGCGTGCCTTTCTCGGACAAGGAGTTCGACCCGCTCAAGGACCCGGCCACGCGCGAGGACGTGATCCTGCGCGTGGAGCACGGCAAGCCCCTGGTGTTCGGCAAGAACAAGGACAAGGGCATAGCCTTCCGCGGCTTCAAGCCGGAGGTGGTCTCCTTCGAGCCCGGCAAGCCGCCCGCGGAGGTCGCCGTCTACGACGAGACCAACGCCGAGATGGCCTACCTGATAGCCGGCTTCACCCAGCCGGATTTCCCGGTGCCGCTGGGCGTTTTCCGCGCCACCGCCAAGCCGGCCTTCGAGGAGCTGTATTACGGGCAGGTTAAGGGCCTGCACCCGTCGGGCGGCAAGGAGCTGGAGGCCCTGCTCTCCGGCCCCGACGCCTGGGAAATAAAGTAGCCCTGCCGGTTAAAAAAGGCCCCGCTCGCCGGGGCCTTTTTATTTGGAGGGTTTCTTGACGTACTTGATGCGGCGCAGGCTGGTGCCGGGGAAATAGAACTCGAGGATCTCTCGGTAGTCCTTTTCGTACTTGCCGGCGAGGCCCGCCGCGCCGCTCTGGCACATGCCTATGGCGTGGCCCCAGCCGCCTCCGTAGATCCAGTAATTGCGCACCTTGCCGTCCTTGTGACGGTTGATCTCTATCTCGAAGAGCGTGCTCTTGAGCGAGCTGTAGCCGAGGATATTGCGGATGAGGTGCTCGCGCGTCACGTCCACGGTCCTTTTAGAACCGACGATGCGCAGCGAATTGACGTTCCCCGACGGGGCGCGCTTGAGCGGGATGATGTTGAGGACCTCGCCTACGTTGTAGTCCTTGTTCACGCGGAAGGTCATGTCCTTCTGGCGGATGATCTTGAGCCAGCGGTACTCCGAGGCGCGCACGCGCCCCGGGTAATTGCAGTTGGCCCCCGGATTGCCGGTGATCCACAGGCGCCAGCTCCAAGGGTCCATCGGCTCCTCGGGTTTTTCCGGGTGTCCGTCGGCCCGGGTGACCAGGTAGGGGGAATGGCCCCAGCCGTTCACTTCCTTGGACGCCTGTATCCAGCCGCCGCAGTTGGAATGGTAGAAGGTGTACGCGGGCCGGCCGTGATAGGTCAGGATCTCGCCTTCCGTCTCCACTACGGCGCGGGTGGTGCTGTTGGCCTCTATGGATTTGCCCTTATAGGCCTGGCAATGCTGCCCGTCGCAGAGATGGTAGCCGTCCTTCTTGTGCTGCCCGCCGCGCGCGCGGCGGATGAGCACCTGCGTGCGGGCGAGCACCGCCTGCGCCTTGAGCGATTCATAGGGCCATTGCGGGGCCACTTCGCTGGGCACCACGCCGAGCAGGTACTGCTCGGTCTCCAGCACGTTAACCGCGCCCACGCCGCGCCCTTCGACTGGCCATAATTCGACGTAGCCGCGGTACTGCCGGTCCGCGCCGCGGAACCACGGGTTGGAGATCTTCGCAGAGGCGTCGAAGATCACCGTGCCGTCCTTGGCGGCCGGCTTGAACAGCAGCGCGCCGGCGAAGCGGCCGTAGACCTTGCCGGCCGGGTCCTTCAGGACCAGGCGGCCGCCTTCGTAAGCGGCCGTCCAGGCCTCGTCGGGCGGGATCGTGGCGTAGAGCTTGCCGCTGCGCTTGCCGGTCACGGCCAGGCCTTCGAAGGATTTGACGCGCAGGAAATTGTTGCGGCCCTGCTTGCCGGTGGCGGTGGCGCCTATGCCGACGCGGATCTTTACCGAGGAGGAAAGGTTCTCCAGGGCGTCCAGCGGTTCCATCACGGTGGGCTTTGCGATGCGGAAAGGCGGGCGGATGTCCTCGGGCTGTTTCGAGAGCTTGCCCTCTAGCACCTTCATCATTTTGGAGGCCACGGGGTGGCCGGGGGCGTAATCGAGCACGCGGTAGTACTGGTTCCAGGCCTCGTCGAACTTGCCCTGCCGCGCGTAGATGCCGGCCAGCGGCAGGCGGGCTTCGGTGAAAGAGGGGTCCTTGCGCAGCGCCTCTATCAGCGCCGCCTCGGCTTCCTTGTGCATCTTGAAGTTGGTATAGTTCCAGGCGAGGATATAGTCCACGCCGGCGAACTCGGGCCGCAGCTGGCGGTATTTCTCCAGGTGCTCCAGGGACTCGGCTTTCTTCTCCAGGTTGGCGTAGACGCTCGCCAGCCCCAGCTCCGCCCGCGGGTGCAGTTCCTGGATGCGGATGGCGGCCTCGAAAGCGGAGCTCGCCCCGGCGTAGTCCGCCAGGTGGAAGCGCAGCCAGCCGAGTTCGGAGTAGATGTCGGCCGAGTGGGGGTCGCGGGCCAGCGCCCGGGTGACCGCGGCCGCGGCTTCCCGGTAGCGGCCGGCCTGCTTGAGGCAGGCGGCGGCGTTCAGCAGCGGGCGCGCCTCGGCGGGAGAGGCCTCGGCTTCCTGGAAATAGGCGGAGGCGGCCTTGGAGAGGTCGCCTTTCAGATAAAGCTCGTACGGGACCCCGGCCTGGGCGGCCCGGGATTGAAAGAGCAGGAAGAAAAGAATAATAATATTCCGCACGGCCCCTATATCGTATAAATTTATGGCGGCCGTTTAGAATACGGGGCCGCGGGAAAGCAGTAAAAGCCCGGCCCCGCCCGTTATCGGATCAGACCCCCCATGCCCGAAGAACTTACCGACGCGCAGCTGGTGGCCGCCTTCAAAGGCGGCGACGCGGAGGCCTTGGGCCTTTTGATGGAGCGCCACAAGGGCCCGCTGTACGGCTACCTGCTGCGCCTGACCGGCCGCGCCGACGCCGCCGACGACCTCTTCCAGGAAGTTTTCCTCAAGCTGGTGCGCAATCCCGGCAGTTATTCCGAAAAAGAGAAATTCGCGGCCTGGCTGTTCACGGTGGCGCGCAACGCGGCCATGGACAGGTTCAGGCGCGAGGGGGCCCGCGCCGAAGTGCCGCTGGAGGGCGACGGCGAGAAGCCAGGCCCGGCCGATTTCACCGCTTCGCCCGAGCCCGGCCCGGCCGCCGCCGCGGAGAACGCTGAGCTCGCCTCCCGGATCGAGCGGGCCCTGGCCGCGCTTTCGGAGGACCAGCGTGAAATATTCTACCTCAGGCATTATTCCGGCCTTTCCTTTAAAGAGATAGCCGAAATGCTGGGCCTGCCGATAGGTACGGTGCTGGCCCGCATGAGCCGGGCCGGTGAAAAACTGCGCAAAATTCTCGGTCCCGGGGCGCAATAAAAGCGGCCCCGGGCGCGTTAGGTATACAGGAGACGATATGAACTGCGGATACGGGGAAAAACTGGCGCTTTACTTCTACGGCGAAGCCGCCCCCGCCCTGAGGGCGGAGGTGGAAGGCCATATGAAGGACTGCGCCGACTGCCGGGCGGAGCTGGCCGCCCTGGCCCGGGTTTCGGCCGCCCTGCCGGCGCCGGAAGGCCCCGGGCCGGCGGTGCTCGCGGCCGTCATGGCCGCCGCCCGCGCGGCGCGCCGGGGCGTAGTCTTCGGCTGGCGGGAAGCGCTGCTCAGCGGGGCCCTGGCCTCGGTGCTGGCCGGCGTTTTCGCCTTCTCCGGCCCGGCCAGGACGGAACTGGCCTGGAACAGCGGGCTGGATTCGGGGCTGGATTCGGTGGAGTACTCGGTGTACCAGGCGCAGGACGAGCTGAGCGCTTCGGCCGGCGACTGGGATTACCGCTACAGCGAATTGGAAGACGAGAGTTCGAACGCGGCTGAGAACGCTTAGGAGGGATTATGAATAAGAAGACCATATTCTGGATGCTGGCGCTGGCGCTTACGGCCGTGCCCGCGGTCAGCGTGACCGCGCAGGAGGGCCCCGAGGACGACGGGCCCGAGGCCGAACTGATGGACGAGGGCGGGCGGCCCGACATGCCCGGCGGCCCCGGCGGTTTCGGCCCCAACATGAAGGGCGGCCGCGGGGAAGGCATGGGCGGCCCCGGCATGAAGCAGGTGATGATCAAGAAGCGCATGATGATGAAAGGACAGGGCATGGGCGGCCCCGGCTTCCTCTCCGAGGAGGAGACCCTGGCCGTCATCAAGAAGCACGATCCGGCCTTCGCCAAGAAGGTGGAGGGGCTCAGGGAGATGGCGCCGGCCAAGTACAAGATGGTCATCCAGATGTCCGGCAAGCTGTTCGCCGTGGGCAAGATGGAGAAGGACGAGAGCATAGAGAAGGACGCCGTGCGCGCCCTCGCCCTGGAGTTCGAGACCAAGGAACTCTCCGTGAAATACGGCAACGCCTCCGACTCCGAGAAGAAGGCCATCAAGGAAAGCCTGCGGGCCAAGCTGGGCGAGCTGTTCGACCTCAAGACCAAGGGGCAGGAGCTGCGCGTCAAGCACATGGAGCGCGAGATCGGCAAGCTCAAGAAGAACCTGGAGAACCGCAAGGCCAACAAGGGCAAGATAGTGGACCAGCGGCTCGAGCAGATGACCGGCGAGGGCTACGGCTGGTAGCCGCCCGCGCGGAAAGAGAAAGGCCCGGGGAGACCCGGGCCTTTTCTTTTGTCCTGCGGGAGGTCAGCGGGCCTGCGGCTGGAAATACTTGAGCAGGCGCGGGCCCACCGGCACGCCGTACCCCTCATGGTAGGCGGGTAGGTTCAAACCGACCGAGGCCCTGGCCAAGGCCTTCTCGATGGCGTCGGCCCCCTTTGCCCCGAGCGCCACCGCCAGGGCCGCGAACCCGGTAACATGAGGCGCGGCCTGTGAGGTGCCATTGGCCAGCAGGAAGGAGTTGCCGGGAGCCGCGGAGAAGATGCGCACTCCGGGGGCGATGAAGTCCGTCTCCGGGCCGCGGCACGAGAAAGAGGCCAGCGTGTTGTTGTATTCCATCGCCGTCACGGCCAGGGCTTCCGGGAAAGCGGCCGGGAAATTCACGGTGCCCCCGTCGTTGCCGGCCGCGGCTATGATAAGCACCCCCGCGGCGCGGGCGGCCTTTACGGCCTTCGCCTGCGCATCGGAGAATTTCGAGGCGCCCAGGCTCATGTTTATTATGTCGGCCTTGTTGGCCACGGCCCACTCTATGCCGCCGATGATCTCCGAGACCTTGCCGGAGCCGCTGCTGTTCAAGACTTTTACCGGGAGGATGGATGCTTCCGGGGCTACGCCGGCCACTCCTTTCCAATTGAGCGCGCCGGCTATGATCCCGGCCACATGGGAGCCGTGGCCCTTGTCGTCGTCGGGAGGCAGGCGGGGGTTCAGAACATTGTAGCCGGGCAGGCAGTTTGGCGCGAGGTCCGGGTGGGAGCAGTCCACGCCGGTGTCCAGCACGGCCACGCGCGCGCCGGCGCCTTTCGTGACGGGCCAGACTTCCGGGGCGCGCATTTTGGCCGTGCCCCAGGACAGCTTGTCCGCCTTGCCGTCCACATTAACCGTACTGATGTAGACCGGGGATATCGGCGGCTGTGTGGATACGGCCGGAGGCACCGCGGGAGGGGGCACCGGGCCGGCCGAACCCTCGAGGAGGGCGGCCGCCTCCCGGGCCGCGGCTTCCAGCGGGAAAGCCGTCAGCTCGCCTGCCAGCCAGAATATCTCCTCGTCCTCTTCCACCGCTTCCACCCCGGGGCGCCGGGCCAGGGCGGCGGCCTTGTCCTCGCCGCGGAATTCGGCCAGGACGGCGCCGGTGAGGGGAAAATCGGTCAGCACGCGGCCGCCGGCGCTTTCCACCAGCAGTCGGCGGCCTTCGGCGTCGAAGCCGGGGCCGAAGGTGATCAGTTGCCCGGCAGTGAGTATGCCCGGGCAGGCCAGCAGGGCCAGGGCGGTTATGAGCGATCGTTTCATTTCATTATGATTTTACAAAATAAAAAACCCCGCGGCGGGGGCCGCGGGGTTTTTGCGACGGGAACCTGCTTAGCGCACCAGTTTGAAGGCGTCCACGAGGCCGGCGCCCTGGTCGGTGGGTTTGAGGTTCGGCAGCGGGGTCGCCGCCAGCTTCAGCGCCTCGCGCACCTTATCCGGGGTGTCGGCGCCGGCGCCCACGGCCAGCGCGGCCAGGCCCGCCACGTGGGGGGAGGCCATCGAAGTGCCGGACATGCTGGTGTAGCCGCCGCCTTTCTTGGTGGAGTACACGCTCACGCCGGGGGCTATCACCACGATCTCGGGGCCCTTCGAAGAGAAGGAGGCCAGCCTGTCGGAAGAGTCCGAGGCGGAGACGGCGATGGCCTCCGGGTACTTGGCCGGGTAATTCACGGGGCCGGAGTCGTTGCCGGCCGCGCAGACCACTGCCACGCCGGCCTCCTTGGCTTTCTTCATCACCTGGGCCAGCGCGTCGGTGCCGGTTCGGCCGCCGAGGCTCATGTTGATGACCTTGACGCCGTTCTTGATGGCCCACTCGATGCCGTCCACGATCCAGGAGTACTGGCCGGAGCCGTTCTTGTCGAGGACCTTTACGACGTAGAGCTCCACCTTGGGGGCTACGCCGACCACGCCCTTGAGGTCGCGCGCGGCGGCCACGGTGCCGCTCACGTGCGTGCCATGGCCCTGGTCGTCCAGCGGGGTGCCGCCGGGGGTGACGGCGTTGTAGCCGCCCTTATAGACCGGGGCCAGGTCGGGATGGTTGTAATCGATGCCGGTGTCTATCACGGCCACCTTCACGCCCTCGCCCATGGTATAGTCCCAGGCGGCGGCGGCGTTGACGCGCTTGACGCCCCAGGGGATCTCCTTGGCTATGGCGGGGTCGGGATCGGCCTTGGCTTCGGGCAGGGCGGGAGCGTCCCAGCCCTCGCCGGTGCGGATCATGCGCAGCGCGTCCTCCACGGACGGCAGCGGCGCCGCGGCCATGGAGGAGGGAACGGCCTCTATCCAGCGGAGGTAGCGGTCCTCGTCCACGTTGGTGACGCCGGGCAGGGAGTAGATGCTCGCGTCCTTGATATTGTCGGGGAACACGGCGACCAGCGCGTCGACGAGGTCGAACTTCTTGGTGACCTGGCCGCCGATGCCGGCGATGCTCTTCTCTATCGCGCCGCTCTTATAGGCGTGCTCGAAACTGACTATCTTCTGTGAGGCCTGGGCGGTAACGGCCGCCAGCATCAGGCCTGTGAACAGCGTCAATAGTTTCTTCATTACTTCCTCCAAGGATATGAGGTGCCGAAAGTCCTATGGCCAATATAGGACTTTTGGTTGACAATTGTCAACGGCGCTTGTGGGGTCAGCGTTTCTGGGGCTGCATGCCGCCGCCGAGGGAGCCGGCCAGGCCGGCGGTCTGCGGGTTGTTCGCCAGGGCGCCCATGACGTTCTGGTTCATGAGCACCTGCACCAGCTGCGGGTTCGTCATGACCATCTGCTGGACGGCCTGGGGATCCTTGAGCAAGGCCTGTACCCCGGGCGAGGAGAGCATGGCGTTGGCCATGGCGCTGGAGGCGAAAGCGTTGACCACCGCCGGGTTGCTCATGGCGGCCTGCACCACCGGATTGCCGAGGAAGTTGCTGACGTTCTGCGGGTTGGCCAGGTAATTCTTTATCCCCTGAGCGCTGCCGGTGGCGGCCCTTGTGGTGTCGCGGCCCATGAAGCCCTTTACCACCCATTCGTTGTTGAGCAGGGCCGACACGGCCTTGGGGTTGCTCATCGCCTTGCCGACGGCGTAGGTCAGGTAGCCCTTCTGCCTGCCAAAGCCCATAAAAGACTTCTGTTTGGTGGAGTCGGATTCGAGCGCCACCTGCTCGGCGGTCTGCTTGCGGTACTGAGGCTGCTGGGGTTTGGGCCGGGAGGTCCCTTCGGCCTGCACCGGCTTTGCCTCCGGCGCCGGGCCGCCGGCGGGCTTATCCTCGCGCAGGCCGGTGATCGGCTCGTTGCCGCTGCGGTAGCGCACGGTGTAGCCCAGGTCGTTCAGGCCGGGGTCATAGCCGTCCTGGGCGTTCTTTATGATCTCGCCTTCCTGGGCGTTGAAAGCGCTGTACTCGTCCTTGTCCAGCGCCACGTCGCTGGAGTTGATGCGCATGGTCCACTTCACCAGCGGTATGGCCACCAGGATATAGACCGGGGTCAGGTAAAGCCAGATCCTCCAGCCGGATCTTTTGGGTGCCTCTTCTTCCATAGGCATAATATAACACCGAAAAGAGCGTAAGTCAATGCGCCCGCGGCCCGGGCGGCCGCACACCCCTTGCCAAAGGGAACAATTGTGTTATAATTATCGATATCCATAGCCGGGGCCCCGCGGCCCGCGGCAGGTATTTCAATGGGGCAAACTTTTCTGGTTATTTTGTCCAACCTGGTGCAGGCCTTCCTGTTCCTGAGCGGCATCTTTTACCTGCTGTTGAGCCTGCGCGGTTTCGCGCCCGTCGAAGTCCCGCCCCGCGCGTCCCGGCGGCGGCGCTTCGCCCTGCTGGTGCCGGCCCATAACGAGGAAGGCGTCATAGGCCTGGCCGTGGAGAGCCTGCTGCGCCTGGGCTATCCCAGGGAACTTTTCGACGTATTCGTCATAACCGACCACTGCACCGACGGCACCGCGGCCGCGGCCGCCGCGGCCGGCGCCAAGGTGCTCGATCACTCCGGCCCGGCGTTGAAAGCGGGTAAGGGCCGCGCCCTGAAATGGGCCACGCCCGGCATCCTCGCCGGCGGCTACGACGCCCTTTGCTATTTCGACGCGGATTCGCTGGCGCACCCCGGTTTCCTGGTCGCGATGAACGATTACCTGGAGGCGGGTTTCGAGGCTGTCCAGGGCAGGCAGCTCGCCAAGAACATGAACGTCTGGCTGGCCAGGATACTGGCGGCGGGACATATAGTCTCCAACCGGTTCACCCAGCTGCCGCGTCAGGCGCTGGGCCTGTCGGCCAACCTCCACGGCAAGGGCATCTGCTTCTCGGCCGCGGTGGCCGAAAAATTCCACTGGGACGAGACCTGCCTGACCGAGGACCTGGAGATGCAGATGCGCCTCGTCCGCCACGGGGTGCGCATCGCCTGGGCTCGCGAGGCGCTGGTTTACGACGAGGAACCGGAGACGCTGTCCCAGTACCTGTGCCGAACCATCCGCTGGACCCGCGGCTCGCTCGATACCGCCCGCCGCCACCTGCCCGGGCTTTTCTGGCGGGCTTTCCGCCGCCTGGACCCGGGGGCTTTCGAGGCCGGGCTCTACTGCTCCATGACTTACCGCCTGGTCGCCGTACTGGCCGGTTCAGGGCTGGTCTGGCTCACCCGCGACTCCTTCAATATCGTGCTCTGGCTGTACGCGAACCTGCCGGGGGCCGAGTTCACCGTAAAGCTGCTGGCGATACTGCCGCTGGCGGTTTATCCCGCTTTCGCCCTGGTGCTGGAAAGGGCGCCGCTGTCGCTGTTCGCGGCTTACCTGCTGCAGCCGCTGCTCGGGCCGCTGCGCCTGCCGGTGTTCGTGGCCGGCGTGCTGCGGGGTACCGATTTCTGGGGCCGCACCGAGCATACGAGCCGGGTGGCCATAGCGGATCTGGTTGATTGATCGATAGTGACTTGTTGAACGGAGGGAGACAAATGGGAAAACTATTCATTCTCTGCCTGCTGGCCGCGGGGACCGCGGCGGCGCAGGGCACGGCGGCGGACCTGGACAGCCTGCCCGGCCTGGACGGGGCCATGGCCGAGGCCAAGGCCGAGCCCGGCATATCCGCGGAGCCGCTGCAGCGGCCCGACGCGGCCAGGACCATCTCGGAGATCTCCACCGCGCTGCGCCTCAGCTCCAAGCAGGAGGAGCGCATCACCGGCGCCATAAAGAAGCGGGCCGCCGAATTCGACCGCCACATGAAGGAGTACGAGAAGAACTCCCTGGAGGAGAAGAAGTGGCGCTACAAGATGAACGATTCCCGCCGGGCCATGGAGAAGATAAACAGGGACCTGCCCGATACCGTGCGCGAATATCTCGACGACGAGCAGCGCCAGGAGTACGATGAATTGATGACGGCTAAAAATAAGCCCGCCCCCGCCCCCGAGGCCGCCCTGCAGCCCGGCGAGGAAGGCGCGCCCAAGGTCATGAAGAAGAAGCGCCGGGTAAAGCGCAAGGCCCCGCCCGCCGTTGAGGCCGCGCCCGGCGCGGACGACGAGGCCGGCCAGGTGATGGTGGACAAGGACAGCATGCCGCCGCCCCCGCCTCCCGGCAAAAAGCGCCGCCTCAAGCGCAAGGCCCCGCCCGCGCAGCCGGCGCCCCAGGGCGGCCCGGCCCAGAGGACGGACGTCCCGGGAGACGCCGAGCCTTCCGGCAAGAACGCGCCCCCTGAGGACGCCGAGGCCGGTTCCTACCCGTAGGCCGATACTCCGGGCCGTGGCGGCTCAGCCTCCACAACTGCCCGGTTTGCGGAAAATTTGACGGTTTTTTGAGGATTCTATTGGCGGGCTAAGGATATAATAGTAGTATGCGGCGGTATTTAGAGGGTTTCTACGGATTTTTTTCCTCTCCGCGGCCTGGGTCAGGCGGCGGACGCCGCGCTTTTACCCTGGTGGAACTGCTGATAGCCATGGCCATCCTGACCATAGGCATAGCAGGCTTGGTAAAATCGTTCGGGTTCATACAGCGCGGGGTGCAGCTTTCCAAGAACAAGACGCTGGCGGCCAACCTCGCCCAGGAGAAGATGCAGATCCTCAAGCAGAAGCCGTACTACCAGATAATCGTTACCAGCGCCCCTCTCCACAATACCGCCGATTTCGCCCCGGAGGTGATAGACTACGACCAGGGGTATTTCCCCCCGGAAAGCATCGTGGAGGCGGGTGTGACCTACACCAGGTACACCTACATACAGAGCATCCGCGAAGATTCCGGAGTGATAGGGAGCATGGCGCCGGAAGCGCCTGACGCGGGCATGAAGCGTATCACGGTGACGGTGACCTGGGGGCAGGGCAGCGGCAGCCGGAAGGTGACGCTGCGCAGCATAGTCTCCAACCCGGATACGGTAATGGCCAATGTCTCCTTTACCGGGGTAGTGTCGTCCACCTGGGGGGCTGCCGTACCGGGCGCCATGGTTTCGCTGGTGGAGATGTCCGGGAGCGCGGACACCACCAATTCCGTCGGGCAGTATTACTTGAACGCCGTGCCGGGCACATATACCCTGCTGGTCACCGCCACCGGGTACTTCCAGGCCGTCAAGAGCGTGCTGGTGGCCGCCGGGGAGACGGCCACGAATAATTTCACCCTGACGAGAATGGCCGTAGGCAAAGTGGAGGGCTATGCCTGGCTGACGGACCACCTGGTCATCAGCCAGGTGGTCGGGAGCACCGTGGACACCTCCGTCACCCCTAATTTCGACCAGGAGTACGTGGAGATATTCAACCCCACAACCTATACCTGGACGGTCGACGGCAACCTGGGGCTGCGTTTTCGCCGGGCGGACGACGCCGCCAAAATGCCCATACAGATAAATTACCTGAACGCCGAGATAGACAGCGGCGGTTACTACCTGTTCGCCAATACGGGCACCGTCGTGGCCGGCGGCATCGCCATGGACGCCGACGCCGTCTGGGACGCCGGGAATTCCACTTCCGATTTCCCGCTGTTCGCTTCGGACCGGAATGTGATCCCGGTTGACGAGGACGGCGGAGGGGAGGGCGGCGGCGCGCTTGAGCTTTACCGCCTGGCCGACGGCGAGCCGGTGGACAGGGTGGGGTGGAACAAGAGCGGCCACCCGGCGCCGTTCTATGAGGGAGCGGCGATACCGCAGACGATCGGGCTTTCCCGGAACGAACTTTACGCCAGGCGTTCCAGCACCGCCGATGCGGCGGGAGTTAACTGGGGTTTCGGCCCGGCCTACGACACAGGCAATAACTCCGTCGACTTTTACAACTACTCTTCCGGTCTCCCGGCGCCGCCCGGCGCTTCCGTGTCGGCGGTAAAAACGGTGATCTCCGGCACGCCGGCCGTCGGCGCCGTGGTCTCCTGCTCCGACGGCTTATCCTCGTCCGCGGAGGCGGAGACCACGGGCGGCGCGCTGCCGGCGGCCTGGTTTTCGCTCGTGGACGTGGCTACCGGCACCTGGGCGGTGCTTATCTCCAGCCGCGCCAACGGCCTGTCGGTGTCCAGCGCCCCCGTCCCGGACCAGGGTTCCGTCTATTTCTTCGCCAGCACTTCTACGCTGCTCACCCAGGCCATGACCACCGGGCTGATCACCGGCCGCGTCGTGGACGCCCACGGCAACCCGCTGGACCAGAAGATAGTGACCTATGGCGGCGCCAGCAATACCCTCACCGGAACCGACGGGCGCTACCGCCTGCAGGTGACCCCGGGGGTAGTGGACGTCACCGCCAACCCGGTGGCGGGAGGGGTTCCGTCCTATGTCACGGCTTCTTCCATGAGCATCCCGATAGAGATCGGGGAGGTGCATTCCGGGGTGGATTTCGTTCTTTACCAGGGGGGGAGGATAACCGGCTTCGTGACGCGGGACGGGGTCAACGGCCTGCCTGGCGTTTCCGTGGCCATTCTTGACGCCAACAGCGTGGCCATGGATGAGCAGGTGACCGGGTCCAACGGCAGGTTCACCTCGGTCGTGCTTTCCACCGGCTATTATACGGTGGAACTCGGCTTAGGTGACCTGGAATCCTCGTCCCCGCAGATCTCCACGGTGACGATCTCCAATATGGGAGGGTCCCACTTCTCCTCCACGTTCACGGTTTTCGGGGCCATGGGTTATGTGCGCGGCTCGGTAACCTCCGGCGGTGATCCGATAAAGACAGGGGTCCTGATAGTGGTCAGCACCATGAGCCTGAGCGGGATCCCGCCGCTGGCCCCCGACATCAGTTCCGCTACGCTCACCGGGCCGCCGTTCTACATGGTCTCCAGTACCGAGGACGGCAGTTACCTGCTCGAGGTCCGCGGCAGCGCCGTTGCCTACAAGGTGTACGCATACTACCCGCGGCCCTCCGGGACCGCGGCGGCTATCCTCTCCACCGCCACCACCAATATCGTGGTGACTCCGGGCCAGACCACCACGGGGGTGAACTTCTCATGGTAAGGCGCAGCGGCGTGACCTTCATGGAAATGCTCATCGTGATGGGGATAATCTCCGCCCTGTTCACGATAGCCGCCCCCATCCTCAACCAGGCCAACAAGCAGTTCATCATGACGCGGGCCAAGGTGGAACTGCAGCAGGAAGCCCGTGCCACCATGTATATCATCACCCGTGCGCTTCGCCAATCCAGCGCCGCCAGCATTACCATAAGCCGGGCCAATTCCAGCCAGCCCTTTTATTCCAAGATAACCTTTACCAAACAACAGGGAGAGACCATGGCCTTCCAGCAGGAGGGGGTCACGCTGTACCAGCTCATTAACGGGCACCGCCGTGTCCTCAGCCGCAACCTGGACTACCTGGCTTTTACTTTCCCGCGCTCCGACGATATGGGGATAATCTCCGTTTCGCTGACGCTTAAAAAGGGCATCTACGAGGGCCGGAGCAAGGCGCTGCATATGGCCTCGGAAAAAGTGCGGGTGATGAACTAGGGATCGCTTATGAAAAAGAACAAGGGTTTCCTCCTGGTCGGCGTGATGTTCGCCTTCCTGTTCATGATCATTATCGTGCCGGTAATGGTGAAATGGCTGCAGGACGACATGAAGATTTCCGTGAAAGACCAGAAATCAGGCATGGCTTTCGCGCTGGCGGAAGCGGCGGTCGACAGGGGCTACTGGAAGGTGAAAGGTTCCACCAGCACCTTCGCCGCGGTCCAGGCCGGCTCGACCATGCCGGGCTACCGTTTCGACTCCGCCTATACCGACATCACCGGCGGGGTCTACCGCGTGTCCGTGACTTCCGGGCCCGGCGTAGACCAGGTCACGGTAGTAGGGGAAGGGCGCGACTCGCAGAACCGCGAGACGCGAGCCGTCGAGGCGATCTTCACCAACACCACCGTGCCTGGGGCCATCCTGGCGCGCGGCGCTCTTAATATTGACGACTCCAGCGTGGTGCACTGGGGGCCGGTGATGTCCATGGCCAACATTACCGTTGCCGGCGACGCCCGCTACACGGGATATCCGCGCAAGCTTTCGCGCCAGGCCGTGCTGCCCTCGGCGCTCTTCGACTCGACGGGTGACACCAATCCGCCCAATACCGACAGTCTGGAATGGTGGTCGAACTATAATGTACCGGAATTGCCCATTTTCGACTTCGAGACCATGCGCGCCAGCGCCGCGGCCACCAGTACGCTCAACTGTCAGACCGTGGACATTACCACTACTACCTACACCTCAAGCACCTTCTCCAATCCCTGCTCCGGCAGCGGATGCTCGGATCCCGGTTCCAACTGCACCTGCTCCGGCTCCGGATTTGTCGGGTCTGGTTGCACCGACACCGGCGGCAGCTGCGGCTGCACGCTTTACACGATCGGGCCGGCCTGCGTGGATTCCGGCGGCAGTTGTTCCTGTTCGGGCTCCGGCGCCGGCAGGGAATGCACGACGTCGAACTATAAAAACTCCGGAAATCCCGCCGGCCAGTGCACCGACAGCGACGGCGCCGGGACCGGCTGTACCCTGACCGTTATCTGCACCGGTTCAGGCTGCGCCGACAGCGGGGCCAACTGCGATGCCGGCAAGCTCTGCCGCGGCGTCGGCTGCGCCGACAGCGGCGCTAACTGCGGATGCAACAGTACGGTAAGCGTAACCACGACTACCACCACCACCACCGAGTTCCGCTGCTGCAGCTCTTCCTACTACGGGGGGCCGGTAACCTGCAATTACCCCGCCGGGCTCGGCCGGGACAGCAGTTGCGTGAACTGCACCGTGGACGACATTTATAACCAGACCACGCTGCGGGACAAGGACTATACCTGGTATTGGGACCAGAACACCACCTGGACCGGCTATATCGGTATCCGCGGCACCGTGGTAGTGCGGGGGGATTTCGAACTCGCCTCTGGCGGGGACGACCGTTACTGTAAAGCTATGCCCGGAGCTACCTGCACCGTGCCGGTGCCGCCGCAGGCCTGGCGGGAGTATCAGAAATACGACACTTCCGCGGTCGGAGAATATCCCGGCGATCTGGGTCTCAGCACCAATTCGCTGACCTATACCTTCGGTTCCAACGACCCCGGCACCTGCAGCACCAGCCTGCCCAATGACGGCGGGTTGAACCTTAAGACCAAGGGAGAGTTGTGGCGCGTGAATTGTTCCGGCCTTGGCTTGGGCAGCGACCTCGGCGTTTACGGATTCCTTTATGTCGGCGGCGACCTTACCCGCTACGGGTCCTCGGATATTTATGGCGCCATGTGGGTGGAGGGGGCCGTTTCCGGAGGCGACAATACCATGGTTTTCTACAATTCCCAGTTGAAGCTGCCCACGCTTAACGTGGTGCTGCAGCGGGATTCTTGGAAGGAAGTCCGCCCCGCGACCTCGGCCTGGTAATCCGTGGCGCGGGGCTTAAGCCAAAGGAGAAACTACGACAACATGAACATTTCTATCATCGGCTGTCCGGGTTCCGGCAAGAGCACTCAGGGCCGCTTGCTGGCGCCGAAGTTGAACCTGGCGCATGTTTCTTTCGGAGAGATGTACGGCAGGGAGGTGGCGGCCAAAACGCCGTTAGGGCACGAAGTGGCGGATTACTTCGCCACCGGGCAGCTTGTGCCGGACTGGCTGCTTTCCTCTACGCTCAAAGACAGGTTCTCTTCGGAAAAACGGGGCATCCTGTTCGGCGGTTACCCGCGTACTGCGGAGCAGGCGGAGGCGCTCGACGCCTGGCTGGCCGCCCGCAAGGCCGCCCTCGACGCGGTTTTTGTACTAAATATCCCAGAAGCCGAGGCCATGAAGAGGATAGCCGGCAGACAGATTTGCGGCGGTTGCGGCGCGGCTTACGACAAAACCCTTAAGCCCCCGATGCTGCAGGGCGCCTGCGACGCCTGTACCATGAAACTCAGGCAGCGCGACGATGACAGGCCGGAACCGCTCAAGAAGAAATTCATGATCTACCGGGAATACAGGGACCAGCTGCTCTCCTATTACCGCGGCAATGTCAAGATCTTCGAGATAAATGCGGAGCAGGACCCGCAGGGCGTTACCACGCAGATAGCGCTCGGGCTCAAGTCCATAGTCTGATGGCGGCGTCGCGCGGATGAGGGTACGCCTGGGGATAGCGGGCTTCGGCCTGGAATTTGAATCGGACCTGCCCGGTATCATTTCTGTTTTAAGGCGCCGGTACGCGCCTTTCCTGGAAAAAGCCGGACGCGGCCTGGCGTTGGCGGTTTCAGAGGGGCCTGACAGGCGCGAGCCGTTCCGCCCGGAGCAGATCTTTGAGCGCGGGGCGCTGCTTATCTCCCGCGGTGATTTCAGGGCTGAAATAACACCCGGTAGCGGGACCGGAGCGTTGACCGCGGCTCCCAACGAGCAATGCCTGGACGCTTTTTTGCGCTCATTGATAAGCTGGCGCCTGCTTGATTCCGGCGGCCTGATGCTTCATTCCGCCGGGATAGTGCTGGGCGGCAAGGCCTATGTTTTCCCAGGCAAGTCCGGAGCCGGCAAATCCACTTTATCGCGCCTGGCGCTCGGGGCCGGGGCCGAGGTGATAAGCGACGAGATAAATCTGCTGCGGCCGGGGCCGCGCGGTTGGCGGATTTACGGCTCGCCTTTCTGGGGCGAGATGCGCGCCGGCGGCCGGCAGGCCAACTGGTCCCTGGGCGGGATTTTCCTGCTGAAGAAAGCCGGACAGGCGTCC
>CAYSYJ010000016.1:0-23077 GCA_964435105.1 uncultured Elusimicrobiaceae bacterium | reverse complement strand
CAGACCGCCTCCATGCCGAGCTCCGGGTAGTCCAGCGCCTCCGCCTTGCGGATATTGCGTTCGGCCAGCAGCGCGGCCGGGCCGCCGGGCGAGCCCAGGTAGAAGCCGCCGTATTTTTTGCAGGCGTCGGTGACGGCCTGCGAGCGGTTGCCCTTGGCTATCATCACGAGGGAAGCCCCGCGCGACTGCAGCAGGTCGACGTAGGAATCCATGCGGCCCGCCGTGGTGGGGCCGAAGGAACCGGACGGTTTGCCCTTGGGTGTCTTCGCCGGGCCGGCATAGTAGACCGGGTGTTTGAGCAGGTACTCCGGCAGCGGCTTGCCGGCGTCGAGTAGCTCTTTGAACTTGGCGTGGGCCAGGTCGCGCGCCACCACGATGCGGCCGTTGAGGGAAAGGCGGGTGCCGATGGGATGCTTCGAAAGCTGGGCGAGGATCTCCGGCATGGGCTTGTTCAGGTCCACGCTGACGCAGCTCGAGCAGGAGGAGAACCTGGCGCGGATCTCTTCAGGGATAAGATCGCCCGGCCCGCGGTCGAGTTCTTCCAGCCACAGCCCGTCCTTGTCGATGCGGGCCAGGACGTTGCGGTCGGCCGAGCAGGACACGCCCATGCCTACCGGCGCCGAGGCGCCGTGGCGCGGCAGGCGTACCACGCGCACGTCGTGGGCGAAATACTTGCCGCCGAACTGCGCGCCGAAGCCGATATGCCGGGAGGCCTCGAGCAGTTCCGCCTCGAGGGCCTTGTCCCTGAAGGCGCGGCCGGTATCGCCGGGATCGTCGGGCAGGGTGTCCAGGTAGCCGGCGCTGGCTAGCTTCACCGTCTTGAGGCACATCTCGGCGGAAGTGCCGCCTATTACGAAGGCGATATGGTAGGGGGGGCAGGCCGCCGTGCCGAGGGACTTCATCTTCTCGACGAGGAAGGGCTTGAGCTTGTCCGGCGCCAGGGTGGCCTTGGTCTCCTGGAACAGCATGGTCTTATTGGCCGAGCCGCCGCCCTTGGCGACGAAGAGGAAATCGTAGGCCAGGCCGGGTTTGGCGTAAATGTCTATCTGCGCGGGCAGGTTGTCGCCGGAGTTCCGCTCCTTGTACATGTCCACGGGGAGCGTCTGCGAGTAGCGCAGGTTCTCCCGCGTATAGGCCTCCCAGACGCCTTTGGAAAGGGCCTCCTCGTCGTTGGCCCTGGTCCAGACCTGTTCCCCTTTTTTGGCGATTATGGTGGCGGTGCCGGTGTCCTGGCAGAAAGGCAGCTCGAAATTGGCGGAGATGGCGGCGTTCTCGAGGAGGCACCAGGCCACGAACTTGTCGTTCTCGCTGGCTTCGGGGTCGGCAAAGATCCTGGCCACCTGCTCGTTATGGGCGCGCCGCAGCAGGAAGGAGATGTCGCGCAGGGCCTCGCGGGCGAGGCGGGTGAGGGCTTCGGGCGAGACCTCCAGCACTTCGCGGTCGCCGGCCTTCGCCAGCTTCACGCCGTCCTTGGAGACGAGGCGGAACTTCGCCTTCGGCTTCTCCAACTGGAACAATTCCGTGTATTTGAACTCTTGCATGCAGGCTCCTTGTCCGGGAGTGTGTGCCGAGGGGCGCCAAGGGTATGCCTTCCTCGGGCACGGCGTCGCGCACACCGTGCGCGCGCCTCTCAACTCGGCCCCTGAGCGCTGAATTGTGTCGCGTGCTTCGCACGCTCCACCCGCGCTTACGCAAGCTCGGGCCTGCGTGATGTCCCTCGGAAGGCATACCCTCGGCGCCCTGAAGGACGCCGTTTTTTGCGTTCCTCTCCCCTGCGTCGGCCTGTGGGGTTACTTCTTAGAGAGCAGGTTGGCCAGCAGGAACTCGCGGTTCATGCGGGCGATATTGGCGACCTTCACTTCCTTGGGGCAGACCGCCTCGCACTCGTACTCGTTGGTGCAGTTGCCGAAACCGGCCTTGTCCATCGCCGCCACCATGTTGATGGCGCGCTCGGCCCGCTCCGGGCCGCCCTGCGGCAGCAGCGCCAGCTGCGAGATCTTGGCCCCCGTGAACAGCATCGCCGCCCCGTTGGGGCAGGCCGCCACGCAGGCGCCGCAGCCGATGCAGGCCGCCGCGTCCATGGCCTCCTCGGCCTTCGCTTTTTCGACGGGAATGGCGTTCGCGTCGGGCGCCGCGCCGGTGTTCGCCGACACGAAGCCGCCCGCCGCCATGATGCGGTCCAGCGCCGAGCGGTCCACCGCCAGGTCCTTGAGGACGGGGAAGCTTTTCACGCGCCACGGTTCCACCGTGATCACGTCGCCGTCCTTGAAGCGGCGCATGTGCAGCTGGCACACCGTGGAATGCTCGTCCGGGCCGTGCACGTCGCCGTTAATGACGAGGCCGCAGCTGCCGCAGATACCCTCGCGGCAGTCGCTCTCGAAAGCTATGGGGTGCTCGCCCTTCTTCAGGAGCTCGTCGTTGAGGACGTCCAGCATTTCCAGGAAGGACATGTCCGGGGACACGTCCTTTACCCGGTAGGAGACCATCTTGCCCGGCTCCTGCGGCCCGGCCTGGCGCCACACCCGCACGGTAACTGAGAAGTTCCTAGAGCCGTTCATTTGTAGCTCCTTTCGGCCATCTTGATATGTTCGAAGGTCAGCGCTTCCTTGTGCAGCAGCGCCTCCTTGCCCTCGCCCTGGCATTCCCAGACCGCGGCGTGGGAGAAATTGGCGTCGTCGCGCCTGGCCTCGCCTTCGGCGGTGCAGGACTCCTCGCGGAAATGCCCGCCGCAGGACTCCTTGCGCTCCAGCGCGTCGCGCACGAATAGCTCCGCGAACTCCAGGAAATCGGCCACCTTCATGGCCTTCTCCAGCGTCTGGTTGAAGTCCTTGTCCGCGCCGTTCACGCAGACGTGCTTCCAGAACTCCTCGCGGATCTCGGGGATCTTCTTGAGCGCCTTCTTGAGGGAGGCTTCGGTGCGGGCCATGCCCACGTCGTTCCACATCACGTGGCCCAGCTGGCGGTGCAGCTCGGACGGGGTCTTGTGGCCCTTCACCGAGAGCAGGCGGTTGATCCGCTCGTGCACCTGTTTCGCCGAATCGGCGAACTCCTTGTCCAGCGTGGAGGCCGGGTCGAACTTATGCGCCCCCAGGTAGCCCGCCACCGTGGACGGGGCGATGAAGAAGCCGTCGGCCAGGCCCTGCATCAGGGCGCTGGCGCCCAGGCGGTTGGCGCCGTGGTCCGAGAAGTTGGCCTCGCCCAGCGCGAACAGGCCGGGGACCGTGGTCATCAGGTTATAGTCCACCCACAGGCCGCCCATGGTGTAATGCGGGGCCGGGTAGATGCGCATCGGGGCCTTGTAGCCGTTCTCGTCCGTGATCTGGTAGTACATGTCGAACAGGTTGCCGTACTCGTCGCGGATCTTGTTCTCGCCCTTGCGCCTGATGGAGTCGCGGAAGTCCAGGTAGACGCTCTGCCCGGTGGGGCCCACGCCCTTGCCGGCGTCCACTTCCATCTTGGCGGCGCGGCTGGCTATGTCGCGCGGCACCAGGTTGCCGAAGGCCGGGTAGCGGCGCTCCAGGAAATAGTCCCGCTCCTCCTCGGGGATCTCGTGCGGGGGGCGCCTGTCGCCCCTGGCCTTGGGCACCCAGACGCGGCCGTCGTTGCGCAGGCTCTCGCTCATCAGCGTGAGCTTCGACTGGTGCTCGCCGGAGCGGGGGATGCAGGTCGGGTGGATCTGCGTGAAGCACGGGTTGGCGAAGCCGGCCCCGCGCTTGTAGGCGGCCCAGGCGGCGCTCACGTTGCAGCTGGCCGCGTTGGTGGAGAGGTAGAAGACGTTGGCGTAGCCGCCGGTGCACAGGAGCACCGCGTGGCCGGAATAGGCCTCGAGGTCGCCGGTCACCAGGTTGCGCACGGTGACGCCGCGGGCGCGGCCGTTCTTGACGACCACGTCCACCATCTCCCGTCGGGGCAGCACGGTCACGCTGCCGGCCGCCACCTGGCGCATCATGGCGGAATAGGCGCCCAGCAGCAGCTGCTGGCCCGTCTGGCCGCGGGCGTAGAAGGTGCGCGACAGCTGCGCGCCGCCGAAGGAGCGGTTGGCGAGCAGGCCGCCGTACTCGCGCGCGAAGGGCACGCCGATGGCCGCGCAGTGGTCTATGATCTGGTTGGAGATCTGGGCCAGGCGGTAGACATTGGCCTCGCGGGCGCGGTAGTCGCCGCCTTTCACGGTGTCGTGGAAGAGGCGCCAGACCGAGTCGCCGTCGTTGGGGTAGTTCTTGGCCGCGTTGATGCCGCCCTGCGCGGCTATCGAGTGCGCGCGGCGGGGGGAATCGTGCAGGGTGAAGACCTTGACGTTATAGCCGAGCTCGCCCAGCGAGGCGGCGGCGCCGGCGCCGGCGAGGCCGGAGCCTATTATCAGCACGTCGTACTTGCGGCGGTTGTTGGGGTTGACCAGCTTGAGGTTGAACTTGTGGCTGTCCCATTTCTTCTCTATGGGGCCTGCGGGTATCTGGGCGTCGAGTTTCATGTTCCCTCCTGGCTCACCGTATGACTACCATCTGCGCGCCGGTTTCGGCGGCCTTCAGGTCCAGCCCCATCAGGTAGTAGACCGAGATCATCGCGAAGCCTATCATCGAGACCGCCACGAGCAGGCCGCCGAGCTTGATGAGCGGCGTGTACTTGGGGTGGCTGACGCCGAGCGTCTGGAAGGCGCTCTGCATGCCGTGGCTCAGGTGCAGCGCGAGCGCCGCGGACCCGGCCACGTAGACGCCCACGAATACCGGGCCGCGGAAGGCGGAGGTCACCATCTGGTAGAAGCCCATGGAATGGTCCACGAACCTGAAGGTCAGCAGGTGGTAGGCGAGGTAGGCGAGTATCGCGGCCGCGGTGTAGAGCATGGTGGCGGAGCCCACGGTGCGGCCGCCCTGCCATTTGCGGGCCTCGTAGCCGCGGGGAGCGTTGAGGAAGTCCTCCACCCGCACCCAGACGCCGGTGACGATGTGGGCGACGAAGACGAACAGCAGCCCGACCTCCAGGAAGGGGGTGGCCGGGTTGGAGAGCAGCAGGTCCACCCAGCCGTTATAGGCCGCCTCGCCCTTGAAGAGCAGGAGGTTCTCGGCCAGGTGCACCAGCATGAAACCGCCCAGCAGCAGGCCCGAGACGGCCATGAGCGCCTTGCGGCCCAGGGAGGTCGTGATAAAACGTTTCAGGAAAGTAATGTCCATTCTATGCTCCGGCAACGCTGTCATGCGGGGGAGTCCCCCCGTAACTTCAGAGTATCGTAAAAAATTAGCCGCGTGCCGGGCAAGGCAGATCTGCTTAAGGTCGTTATTAGATAAAATAATGGAACAAGGCCGCGCCCGGGCCCGAAAATTTATATAGAATAAAAGGGTAGTTCAGAACCTGAACAGGGGAGGCAGTACCATGAAGCGCTTTATCCTTGCGTTCGTAGCGGCGTCCGTTCTCGCGGGGCCGGCTGCGGCTTACGAGAAAATAGATTTCAAGGCCCAGTTCACCAGCGCGGCCTTCCTCAAGCCCTCGGCCGTGGCCGTGGACGGCGGCAGGATCTTCGTGGCGGACGCCAAGGCGAACGCCGTCTTCCTCTTCGGGCCCGACGGCAAGCAGCTGAAGAAGATGGAGGCCGGGCTCAAGGGCCCCGAGGCCCTGGCCTTCGGCGGCGGCCGGCTCTACGTGGCCGACACCGGCAATTCCCGCGTGGTGGTCTTCGACCCGGAAGGCAAGGCTCTCTGGGCTTTCTCCGGCGACGGCTCCGCCCCCGGCCAGCTCGACTCGCCCCGGGGCATCGCTTTCGGGCCCGACGGCCGCCTCTACGTTTCCAATACGCGCAACTCCCGGGTAGACGTCTTCAACGCCGACGGCATATACCTCTACGGCTTCGCCACGGCCAAGACCGACGGCATCACCCGCCTGAACCCGGGCAAGCTCTCGCTTTCCAGGGACGGGTCCGTCTTCGTCTCCGACCCGGACAAGGCGCTGCTGCAGAAGTACGACAGGACCGGCAAGCTGCTGAGGGAGTACCCGGTGGCCAACAACGGGGCCGTCGCCGACAGCCGCGGCACCCTCTACCTGATAAACTCGAAGGAGGGCAAGGTAGGCGAGTATTCCGACGCCGGCGAGAAGATAGGCACTTTCGGGACCAAGGGCAAGGGCAAGATGGAGTTCAAGAACCTGCGCGACCTGGCCATGGACGACTCCGGCCACCTTTACCTCTGCGACGACGAGAACAAGAAGGTCGTGGCGATAAACATCGAGACCTCCGCGACCGGCCCGGAGCTGCCGGCCGCCCTGGTGCTGGACCGCTTCTCCGTAAAGGGCCCCGCCTCCCGGGCCGTTTTCAAGGCCGAGGTCTTCGCGGTCACCCCCGACGACAAGATCGTGGCCTGGCTGCCCGAGGCCAAACAGATAGTCCTGCTCGACAACGGCACCAAGAAGACCCTGGTGCAGGAAGGCAAGCTGCAGGGCCAGGTACGCTCGCCCAAGGGCATCTTCATAGACCAGAAGGGCCTGATCTACGTGGCCGACACCGGCAACGACCGGGTGCAGATCTTCAACCCGGACGGCACCTATAACAACCAGTTCGGCGAGAGCGGCTCCGGGGACGGGCAGTTCCGCGCGCCGTCCTCCGTGGCGGTCAACGCCAAGGGCAATATCTACGTGGCCGACACCAGGAACCGCAAGATCAAGGCCTTCAGCCCCGACGGCATCTTTCTGTTCGCGGTCGGGCCCGAGGTGGGCAACCTCGTCATGGCGAGCCCCGTGGCCGTGAGCTGCGACGAGAACCGCAACGTCTACGTGCTGGACTCGGCGCTTAAGAAGGTCATAGTGCTGGACGCCATGGGCAAGTTCCAGCGCATCTGGGACGATTCCGGGGCGCTGCAGGACCCCGCCTCCCTCACCTACGACAATAAGGGTTTCTTCTACATACTCGACAAGGGCTCATTCAACGTCAAGATCTTCGACGCGGACGGCAGGTTCACGGCGAGCTTCTTCGCCAAGGGCCGCGGCGAGCGCGAGCTGTGGGCCCCGCAGCACATGGCCTTCCGCAACGACAAGATCTACATCTCGGACCCGGAGAACGTCAGGCTGCTGGGCTTCGACATCAGCTACCTGCCCGAGGAGCCGACCGACCTGAAGGCCGAGGCCGGGGAGGCCTCGGTGAAGCTTTCCTGGAAGGCCAAGTCCAACGCCTGGACCGGCGGCTCCAAGCTGTTCCGGCGCGCCGGCCCCGACGGGGAATTCAAGGAGGTCGCCTCGCTCAAGGAGAAGTCCTGGGAGGACGCCGGCCTGGCCCCGGCCACGACCTACTACTATTACGCCGCGGCGGTCAGCGTGACCGGCGCGCGCGGCGGGCTCAGCGCCCCCGCCGTGGTCTACTTCAAGGGGCCCGAGGCCCCGGCCCCGGCGGCGGAGGCCGTCGTGGACCCCCGCAACATGGCCCCCATGGAGATAGTCCCCGCCGAGCTCAACTACATCTTCTCGGCCAACTACAAGTACTACCAGAAGAACCCGGTGGGCCGCGTGGCCGTGAAGAACAACACCGACAGCGACTTCTCCAACGTGAAGCTGTCCTTCTTCTTCAAGGACTTCATGGACTTCCCCAGCGACACCGTGGTGCCGCTCGTGAAGGCCAAGTCGCAGGCCGAGGTGGAGCTCAACGCCACGCTCAATAACCGCATCCTCAACATCACCGAGGACACCCCGGTGCAGTGCCAGCTGACGCTGACCTATTACCAGGACGGCGCGGAGAAGTCCTCCACGCTGAACAAGCCGGTGAAGGTGCTCTCCAAGAACGCCATCGTCTGGGACAATACCGCCCGCCTGGCCAACTTCATCACCATCAAGGACGGCCCGGTGACCTCGTTCCGCACCTTCGCGCTGCTCGAGAAGAAGAACGTGGAGGCCGAGGCCGCCTCGCTCAACGAGAACCTGCTGACCGGCCTGATGGGCTGGGAGGCCCTGGGCGAGCACGGCGTCACCTACCTGGCCGACCCCGTGAGCCCCTACGCGGTGCTCAAGTCCACCCAGAACCTGGTGCTGGACACGGTGCAGTTCCCGCGCGGCACGCTCAAGCTCAAGAGCGGCGACTGCGACGACCTGACCGCGCTGTTCGCCACCGTCTACGAGGCCAGCGGCCTGCGCGTGGCGCTGCTGGACTTCCCCGGCCACATCGCGCTGATGTTCGACACCGGCGCCACCGACGCCAGCGAGGTCGGCATCCCGGCCGAGTACCTGATCAAGTACGGCAATACCTGGTGGGTGGGCGTGGAGACGACCATGGTCGGCAAGAATTTCTACGACGCCATCGTGCACGCCGCCGACCTGTACCGCCGCATGGAGAAGGAGGTGCGCGTCATAGAGGTGCGCGCCGCCTGGACCCAGTTCGAGCCGGTCACCCTGCCCGAGAACGAGGGGGAGAAGTTCTCCGCCCCGGGGCTGGGCGCCAGGATGAAAGCGGCCGTGGCCGCGCTGCAGAAGGCGCGCTACGAGCACCTGAAGAAGTACTACGCCGGCATCCTGCGGGAGAACCCGGACGACGTGGACGCCAACGTGAGCCTGGGCATCCTGCACGCCGAGTACAAGGCCATGGCGGAGGCCGCGGCCAGCTTCGAGAAGGTGCTGGAGAAGGAGCCTTTCAACGCAGGCGCGCTGAACAACCTGGGCAACCTGCGTTACTCCGCCGGCAAGTACGAGGAGGCGCGCGACCTGTATTTCAAGGCCGCCAAGGCCGACCCCTTCGACGGGAGCGTCTGGCTGAACCTGGCCCGGGTCTCCGGCAAGCTGGGCAAGAAGGAAGACGTGAAGACTTTCGCCGACCGGGCCGCCAAGATCGAGCCCGAGCTGAAGAGCGTCGGCGACAAGCTGGCTAAATAAAGGTTGGACAGGGACGGAGGGACTATGAGAACTATACTGATGGCCGTGCTGCTGGCCTTCGCCGCGGGCGCTGTCCGCGCCGAGGAGCAGAAGGACTGGAAGGGCTGGTACAACGACATGCTGAAGGGCCTCAAGACCAAGATCAGCAAACGGCTGGAGTCCAAACAGCGCGTCAGCGCGGTGGCCGCCGTGCGCGGCGCCAAGCAGGGCGAGGACCCCAACGCCCTCTATTGGAAGGGCGGGGTGTCCGAAAAGGCCCGCAAGAAGCTGGAGGACGAGAAGGCCCAGCTTACCGCCGCCGTGGAGCTGGTGGTGGCCGGGGAAGTCGAGGGCGGCAGGACCGCCATCCAGAAATTCCTGAAGGACAACCCGGAGAGCTTCTTCGCGCAGGACGCCAAGGACGCGCTGGCGAACCTCCCCGCGGCCGAGGCCAAGCCGGCCGAGGCGAAACCGGCCGAGACGAAACCGGCCGAGACGAAACCGGCGGAGCAGAAACCCGCGGAGCAGAAGGCCGCGGGGGCTAAACCGGCGGAAGCCAGGCCCGGCGTTGAAAAGACGGCGCAGCCCGCCGGCAACTGAAGGCCGCCAGGCAAAAAGAAAAGCCCCGCTTCGGCGGGGCTTTTTCTTTGGGCGCCGCGGCCGGCTTCCGGTCAGTCGTCCTGCGGTTCCGCCGCGGGGTCCGCGGACCAGTTCCTGGCGGGCTCGGCCGGTTTTACCGGGTCCGCGGGCGGCGCGGCGGCCCGTTTTTCCGATTCAGGCACCACCCAGGTCTTGTCCGGGGCCTGCGGGAGCGCCGCTGGCTCTTCCCCGGCGGGTTCCGAGTCGGGCAGCCAGGTGCGGTCCGGGGGGAGCGGCGGGCCGGAGAGGTTCGGTTCCGGCTTCTTGCGGCCGCCGGGGGTGGGGAGCTCGGCCGGGGTGCCGCCTCCCGCCTTGAGCTTCAGGTAGACCTCGGTGGCCGAACGCCACAGCATCTGGCGCAGCAGGGAATTCTCGCGGCGGCCGGGCGGCGCGAAAGGGTAGAGCGGGGCCATCAGCAGGTGGAAGGTGGTCTTGTTGCGGGCTTCGGTCTCGACCTTGACCAGCCCGCCGGGCACCGCGAAATCCGCGACGAGGAAATAGTTAACGCGCAGCGAAGCCGGGATGAGGAAGATGAACCCGGTGTCCACCAGGAAGGAGCGGAAGAGGTCGCCGTAGGTCCAACGGCCGAAGGTGGTCAGCTCCAGGCGCAGCGTCCCCTTGCCGCGGCCGGGGCGGTAGAGCCCGGCGTCTGAAAAGACCTGCCGGGCCAGGTCGGCCAGCCGGGCCGCGTCCTCCGGCTCGGCCGGGCGGGGCTTGAGGACCTTGGGCTTGGAGACCGAGCCTTCCCCGATGGTCTCGGTGGGGGCCCGGTAGGGGAAGCCCTGCCAGGTCACCAGGAGCTCGCCGAAAGGGGTGATCTCCTTGTCCGCGAACATGTCGGCGGCCAGGTCGCGGCGGACCTTGACGTCCCCGGAGTTGAAGGAGGCGCAGCCGCAAAGGGCGGCGGCGGCAAGCGGCAGGAGCAGTTTCTTCATGCGTTTCCCCGCGGGACCGGGCTGATCTTGCTCATATGAAAGGCCCCGCTATTTTTACTATATTATATTTTCGGGTCATTTTCCGCAACACTCACGGGGAGCCTATGCCGCAGAAAAAGATCGAAAGGGTCATAAAGGCCGAGGGGCGGCCCGACGTTGTCATCCGCCTGGCCAAACCCGCGGACATGCGCCGCATCCAGATGCTGTACGCCGAGGTCTACGGCGGCTCCTATTCCATCCCGATCGTCACGGACAAGGAGAAGATGCGCCGGGCCATCGAGGACGACGACTATTACTGGCTCGTAGCAGAGAGCGAGGGCCGGGTGGTGGGCAGCCTGGTCTACGCGGTGGACCTGTTCTACCGCAACTCCAAGGCCTTCGGCGCCGTGGTGAGCCAGGAGTTCCGCAAGCACGACCTGGCTTACATGATGATGAAGCTGGTCCTCGACGACATCACCCAGTCCAAGGACCTCGTGGACGTGGTCTACGCCACCACCCGCACCGCCAATTACGCGCCCCAGAAACTGACCGAGAGCCTGGGCTTCGTGAAGCTGGGAATTTTCCCCAATTCCAACCGGCTGCAGTACAACGAGACCCACTGCCTGACGGCCTACCTGACCGAGAAGGCCCTGGCCCGCCGCCGGCCGGTCCCGGCCCTGATCCCGGAGATAGCCCCCTTTTACGAACTGGTCCGCAAGCAGGTTAAGCTGGAAGAGGCCAAGGTGAGCGACGTCAGGGGCGCCTACAGCGACCACAAGGTCAAGATCCCGCTGCTGGCCTTCGAGGTCATCACCGCGCCGGAGTTCGTAAAGAGCCGCTGGAAGAAGACGAAGAGCAACAGCTTCTTCGAGCATACCTTCATGCCTTTCCACGAGCCCAACCTGATCCTGATCACGCCGGACCAGAGCACCGAGGTCTTCCTGACCTTCAACCAGAAGGACAAGTACAGCGTGGTGGTGGGCGGGGTCACCGCCGAAAAGAGCTTCGCGGTGGTGCTGGAGAGCATCGCCCAGAAGGTGAGCCAGATGGACATGGCCTACGTCGAGGTCATCACCGACGCCTACGAGCCGGCGCTGCAGCGCGACGCGCTGGACGCGCGCTTCATCCCCAGCGCCTACTTCCCCTGCGCCAAGCGCATGGAGGACAAGCGCTACGACTGCGTGGTCTTCTCCCGCACCTTCGACATCCTGGATTTCCGCAACGTCAAGATCATCTCGCTGTACCGGAACTTCCTGAAGGAGTACCTGAAGCTCTGGCGCGAGAATTACATAGAGCTGGTCTTCGAGACCGAGCAGAAGTAAGGATCCCCATGGCCGATCTTTCCGTCGAAGACAAGCTGCCGCCCGCGCACCGCCCCCTGAAGAGCCGCGCCGCCGTGGACGCGCTGTTCGAGACCCCCGCCTTCGACTATTCGCCGCGCTCTTCGCGGGCTTTCCTGGCCGCGATGCGCGCCGCGCTGGACTTCCAGGGCCGCCGCGCGCCGGTGCTCAGGGCCCTCTACAAGGCGGAGGGTTTCAGCCCGGCCTCCGTGAGGACGGAGCGGGACATGGCCCGCGTCCCCTACCTCTTTGTGGCCGCGCTCAAGGAGCGCGACCTGACCACGCTGCCTTATTCGAAGATAGTGCTGGAGCTGAAATCCAGCGGCACCAGCGGCCAGCGCAGCCGCATGCAGCTCGACAAGGGCTCGCTCATGCGGGTGCGCCGCATGGCCTGGAAAGTCTTCGAAGGCCTGGGGCTTACCGACCTGGCGCGGCCGCACGACTATATCTGTTTCACCTACGACCCCGCGGTGGCCAAGGACCTGGGCACCGCCTGGACGGACAAGCTGCTGGCGGGCTTCACGCGGCAGGGGGAGATCTTCTACACCTTCCGCTGGAGCCGGGAGAAGAAGGATTTCTACTTCGACATCGACGGCGCCGTGGCCGCCATGCGCCGTTTCGAGGAGCGGGGGAGCCTGGTGCGGCTGGTCGGCTTCCCCGCCTTCGCGCTGAAGCTCACCGAGGAGTATAAGAAGCGTTTCGGCCGCTACCCGAAGCTGAACCCGGAGAGCAGCGTGGTCACCGGCGGCGGCTGGAAGACCCTGGCCGACGAGGCCATGGACAAGAAGGTCTACCGCCGCATCCTCGCCGACAACCTCGGTATCCCGGTGGACAATGTGCGCGACCTCTTCGGCATGGTGGAGCACGGCGTGCCCTACGTGGACTGCCGGCTCGGCAATTTCCATATCCCCAACTACGGCCGCGTGATAGCCCGGCACCCGGGGACGCTCGAGCCCCTCGGCTTCGGGGAGACCGGCCTGCTGCAGTTCGTTACGCCCTACCTGACCAGCTACCCGTCGCTGTCGGTGCTGTCGTCGGATTTCGGGCTGGTCCGCAAGAAGTGCGCCTGCGGCCTGCCCGGGCCCGTGCTGGAGATCAAGGGCCGCGCCGGGGTGAAGAAGCTCAAGGGTTGCGCCATCAGCGCCGCGACGATGCTATGAAGATACACAACACCTACCTTTTCGGCAAGGCCTGCGACAAGGCCGCCTGGACCCCGGCCGAGCTGGAGGCCCTGGGCCTCAAGGCGCAGCAGGCGCGGGAGCTCATGCGCGGCGCCTCGCGCGAGTATATCGTGTCCACGCTGGCAAAAGCGGGAGCCCTTTTCGAGAAGGGGGGTAAATACCGCAAGGCGGCCCTGGCCCACCTGAAAGGCCATATCACTTTTTCCGCGCCGGTCATAGACAAGAGCCTCGACGTGATACCGGAACTGCTGGACAGGCACGCCATGAACAAGCGCCTTAACATGGAGCTGTTCCTGCCCTACGCGCTGGAGGCGCCGGTGGAGCGCCGCGGCTACGACGGCCTGGTACGCGCCGCCCCCAAGGGCGTGGTGCTGCACGTCGGGGCCGGCAATGTCTTCCTCGGCATCCTGGATTCCATGGTCATCGGCTTCCTGACCAAGAACGTCAATATCGTAAAGCTCTCCTCCTCCGGTTCCAATTTCATCAACCTCTTCATGGAGGCCCTCAAGGAAGTGGACGAGAAGGGCATCCTCTCCAAATGCGCCGCCGTCGTGACCTGGAAAGGCGGCAGCCAGGCGCTGGAGGAGGCCGCGCTCAAGCACGTCAACGCGGTGTTCGTCTGGGGCGGTTACGACGCGGTGCAGAGCTACCGCAGGATCGCGCCTATCGACGTGCGGGTGGAAGGCTTCGGCCCCAAGACCAGCGTGGGCGTGGTGTTCGCCAGCTGCGTGGACAACGAGGGCATGGCCAATGTGGCCGCGCGGGCGGCCGCCGACGCCTCGCTGTGGGACCAGGCCGCCTGCTCCTCGCTGCATACGCTTTACTTCATCGCGCCTAAGGCGCGCCACGGGGAACTGGCCGCCGGCTTCCTGAAGGAGGCCGGGCCTCAGTTCGCCAGGCTCGCGAAGGAACTGCCCCCGGGCAAACTTTCGCCCGACGAAATGGTGGAGATAAACAAGGCCAGGCAGCTCGCGCGCGTGGACGCGGCGCTGGGCGGGGCCTCTTATATCAGCTCGGCCCCGAAAACCGACTGGACCGTAATTTACGAGAAGGACCCGGTGTACCGCGTCTCGCCGCTCAACCGCGTGCTCTACGTGAAGACCGTGGAGAGCATAGAGCAGGTGCGCGACCTCCTGACGCCGCTGCGCGGCTATATACAGACCGTGGGCGTAGGCGGGTCCATAGAGCGCAAGAAGGTCCTGGAGACGCTGGCCCCGGCCGGCATCGCCCGCGTGGTGAAGCTGGGCAAGATGCTGGAGGAGGCCAACGGTTCCCCGCACGACGGCATCTTCCCCATGATGTCGCTGGTGAACTGGCTGCCCATAGAGGAGAAACCCTCGCAGCTGGACCGCCTGAGCGAGCTGGTGGAGCATGCCCGCGCCCGCAGCCCTTTCTACGGCCGCCACCTCAAGGGCGTGCCGCGCATCACGGCCCTGGCCGATTTCCAGGCGGTGCCTTTCCTGGAGAAGCACCACGTGCTGGAGAACACGCCGCCCGACAGCGCCGACCTGCTGACCAGCAAGGTGCGGCGCGGCATCTTCTTCGCCAGCGGCGGCAGCACCGGCCAGCCCAAGTACGTTTTCTACGACCAGCACGAGTACGACCATACCTGCCGCATGCTCGCCTATACCTTCGAGGCCGCCGGCCTGGGCGAGGGGGACATCATCGCCAACCTGTTCGTGGCCGGCAACCTCTGGTCCAGCTGGCTCTCCGTGGAAAAGGCCATCGCCTATACCAAGGCCATATCGGTGCCGGTGGGCAGCAACCTGCCGCTGGAGAACATAGTCGGTTACCTGGAGGATTTCCAGGTGACCGCGCTCATCGGCCTGCCTTCCTTCCTGGTGAAGCTGGCCGAGCACGTGAAGGCGCACGGCAAGTACCGCCTGGCCGTGAAGAAGATCTTCTACGGCGGGGAATACGTGGGCGAGGAGATGATCAAGTTCTTCAAGAGCGTCTTCCCCGGAGTGGACGTGCGCTCCGGCGGCTACGCCTCGGCCGACGCGGGCGTGATCGGCTTCCAGTGCCCGCACTGCGTCAGGGGCCAGCACCACCTGTTCGCGCACAGCCAGTTCATCGAGTTCGTGGACCAGGATACCCTGAAGCCCGTGAAGAAGGGCGAGATCGGCGAGCTGGTGGTGACCGGGCTGTCCAAGAAACACATGCCCATCATCCGCTACCGCGTGGGCGACCTGGGCCGCTGGCTCATGAAGCCCTGCTCCTGCGGCCGCAAGGAGCCCCTGTTCGAGATCCTGGGCCGCTGCGACGACCGCATCCACGTGGGCGGGGCGCACCTGTTCGTCAACGACATCCAGAACGCGCTGGGCAAGGTGCCCGACCTGAGCTTCAATTTCCAGGTGGTCATCGCCAAGAAAGGCCACAAGGACGCGCTGGCCATCCGCGCCGAGGTCAAGGACCCGGCGGCGCTCGCGCGCGCAGGCGAACTGGCGGACCTGCTTTGGAAGGAACTCGCCCGGCACTGCGAGGACCTGCACGAGAGCGTGCGCATGAAATGGCTGGACAAGCCGGCCATCGAGGTGCTCGAACCCAATACCATAGAGCGCGTGCTGCGCACCGGCAAGATCCGCCGCGTCGTGGACAGGCGCGTGAAAGTGTGACCGCCGGCGGCGGCTGCGCAGCATGAAAGAGCTAAAGCGAAAATTTCCCAAGACCTATGTCCTGCCCTACCAATTGGGCGTTTACCTGGCGGTCAACGCCGTAAGCGACGCCTGCCTGGTGGTGGACGGGCTGAACTGCGTGCTGCCCAAGGCCGACCTGCTGGCCGGCAACCACGACCTGAATTCCACCCTGCTCTCGCCGCTGGGCCGCCACCGCGTGGTCTGCACCATGACCGGCCCCCTGCCGCAGCAGGCCAACCCCGAGAAGAAACTCGCCAGGCTGCTGGAAAGCGCCGCCCGTTCCGGAGAGTACGGCGCCGTGCTGGTGACGGGCCTGCCCTTCATGAACCTGGCCGGCATGGATTACGACGGGATAGCGGCCGGCGTCAAGGCCGGCGCCCCGGTGGCCGCGGTGCCCGCCCTCTCCATGGAGGGGGACTGGCTGGACGGTTTCGACAGGACTCTGGAGGCCCTGGTCGGCGCGCTGCCCGCGCGGCGGTCCGCGAAAAAGAAGCGCTCCGTGGCGGTGGTCGGTTACCTGCACGACCGCGGCGAGGGCGACCACCGGGCCAACCTGGCCGAACTGAAGCGCCTGGTGGAGCTGGCCGGCCTGGAGCTGGCCTGCGTGCTGCCCGACGGCGGGGCAGTTAAAGATTGGCGCCGGGCGCTGTCCGCCGAACTCGTAGTTTCCCTGCCTTATGGACGCCGCGCCGCCGCCCGCCTGGCCGCCCTTACCGGGGCCAGGCTGGTGGAGACCGCGCTGCCCGCCGGGCTGGCCGGCACCACGGCCTGGCTGGCGGCCCTGCGCCGCGCGGCCGGCCTCGGGGTCCTGCCGCCGGCGGCGCTGGCCGCCGAGCGGGAGGCCGCGCTGGCCCTGTCGCGCGCCGTGGACATGCTGGCCCATTCCGGCCTGGTCTACGCCGGGGACCCCTACCTTTTCGGCGCCGTCGGCGCTTTCGCCCGCGAACTGGGGCTGCGCGTGCAGGCCGCTTTCCTGAACTGCCGCAGCCGCCAGCTGCCGCCGGGCGGCGCCGCGCCCGTGACCCTTTTCTCCCCGGCCGTGGAGGCCGCCCGCGGGGCCGCGGCCGCCCTGACCGGCTATGACCGCCCGGCCCTGGCCGTCTGCGATTCCTTCGCCCTGGCGGAAGGTTTCGCCGCCGGCGCGGCGGGGGTGGAGTTCGGCTTCCCGTCCTATACCAGGCATTGCCTTTACGACGAGCCCTTCCTGGGTTACGCCGGGGCCGCCGCCCTGGGCGGCAGGCTGCTGAACGCCGCCCTCAGGCGCGGGGACAGGGCCGCGGAGGTCCGGTCGTGAAACAACTGGAGAGCGTGGTCTTCTTCGGCAAGGGCGGCATAGGCAAGAGCACGCTGGCCTCCAACGTTTCCGTGGTGCTGGCGGCCGGCGGCGGCAAGGTGCTGCACGTGGGCTGCGACCCCAAGATGGATTCCACTCTGGGCCTGGCCGGCAGCCATATCCCGCCTTTCAACGGCGCCCCCGGCCCCGATTCCGAGGCGCGGCTGCGCGGCTTCATCCGCCCGGCGGCGGTCAAGGGCGTGAACTGCGTCGAGGCGGGCGGCCCCCAGGCGGGCCTGGGCTGCGCCGGCGCCGGCATAGGCGCGCTGCTCGAGACGATCAAGGATTCCGCCATACTGGAGAAGGACGGCTACACGGCCGCCGTCTTCGACGTGCTGGGCGACGTGGTCTGCGGCGGTTTCGCCGCGCCGCTGCGCCGCGGCTTCGCCAAGAAGGTCGTCATCGTAACCTCCGAGGAACCGCTTTCACTTTACTCCGCCAACCGCCTGATAGCGATGGTACGCAACTACGCCCGCAACGGGGTGTACCTGGCCGGGCTCGCCGTGAATTGCAAGGACCCCGCGGGCGGCGCGGCCGCCGAAGCCTTTGCCGCGGCGGTGAACACGCGCGTGCTGGGCGTGATCCGGCGCGACCCGGCCGTGCAGGAGGCCGAACGCCGCCGCGTGCCGGCCGTGCTGGCCGCGCCCAAGAGCGATTTCGCCCGGGAACTGGTGCGGCTGACCAGGGCCATAGCCGCTGCCGGTCCGCAGGCGGATCCGCCGATCCCGCTTTCCGACGCGGAGTTCGGGCTTTTCGCGGCGGGCCGCGCCGCCGCCCGGCCCCGGCCGGCCCCGAAGGCGGCCCGCGGCGCCCGGCCCAGGGGGGGCGTGGCCGAAGCCTTCCGGGCGGCCGGGCTGACACCGGCGGGCCTCGAAGGCGGGCAGATCGTCTGCGACTGGGCCGCTCCGGCGGGCCTGGTCAAGGTGGTGCTCTCCCCCGCCGGGCCGGCCACTTCCGGCCAGCTGCATTTCTCCGACTGGGCCGCCTGCCTGCACCCGGCCTCCGATCCCGAAGCGGCCGGCAAGGCCGACCTTAAAGCCGCGGTCGGCGGCCTGGCCGGCTTCCGCTTCGACCAGCTGCTCGGCTTTTTCGGAGTTGAGAGCGGCTTTCACGGCGCCATAGGCGCCCTCGGGATGGCTTCAGGTTTCTCCGATTACGCGGACAAGGGCAGCACCGAGCCCCGCCGCCCGCACCTCGGCTCCGGCCAGTGGCACAGGTTCTTTTTCCCGTCGGGCTCCTCGGAGCTGGCGCTGCCGCCGGACATGGTGGTGATGGAACACGGCGACTCCGAGTGCCGGTTCTGCGACTCGCCCGGCGGGCCGCTTGGGCTTTTCGGCGGCAGGGCGGACTCGGTGCCAGACCTGGCCAAGGCCAGGCCCAACGTCTTTTCCACCGGCCTGGGCCAGCGTGAAGCCCTGTTGGGCGACGAGAAACTGGTCAAAGAGTCCCTGGAGGCCGCGGCCGCCTCCGCCGGGCCCGGCGGGCTGGTGGAGTTCTACTCCACCTGCGCCCCGCTGCTGCTGGCCGGGGACACCGACTCTGCCGTGAGGGCCGCGGCCGGGCGTACCGGGGCGGTCATCAGCAGGCAGAACTACAACAGTTACGAGGAGTATTCCGAATCGAGGGCCGCCGCCCGGTCGGCCCTGATCCTGCGCGGGCTGGAGCGCGGCCGCAAGGCCGGCGCGAAGCCGCGCTTCGACGCGGCCCTGTACGGTTACGGGCGCCTGGCCGCCCCGCTGTGCGGGCTGCTGGCGCAGGCCGGCGTCGGCGCGGCGCCGGAGACGGAGGATTTTTACGGGCCGCTGCTGGCGGCGAAACTGCTGGTGCTGAGGGGGCGCGACGAGGCGCTCTGTCCCGCCCTGGACAAGGCCGGTATCCCATGGACCGTTCCTCCGGCGCCTTACGGTTTCGCGGGCACGAAGGCCTGGGCGGCGGCCGTTTTCAAGGCGCTGGGGCGCAGGCTGCCGGCGGCGGCGCTGCCCTCCCGGGAGCAGGCCTCGCGGGCGGGCTCCCTGCGGCGCCTCGCGGGGAAATACCGCATAGGCCTGGTGACGCCGGCCGCTGAGATAGAGGGCATAACCGAAGGACGGCTGGCCGAGGGCCTGGGGCTGGCCGCGGAGTCCGGTTTCGGTTTCGACCTGCTGGTTTACCTGGAAGGCAAGGCCGGCAGGCCCGCCGCGCTCAGGGCCGCCGCGGCCCTGGGCAAGGCTTTCAGGGCCGGGAACCTCAGGACTCGCTTCTTCTCCGCGCCCGGGGAATTGGAGCGGCTGCTCGCCGCCAGGGGCGGCCCGGACCTGGTCTATTCCGACCTGCGCCGGGACCCGCGCGCGCTGGCCGCGGGAAAAAATTCTTTCTCGTCGCTGATATTCGAGCCGGGCTACGAGGGCGCGCTGGAATCGGTGCGGCGCCTGCTGGAGCTCTGCGAGTGGAAGTTCAGCGCCAGGTACCTGGCTGCCGGCCCCGGGCCGGCCAAGAAGGAAAGGAAATGAATAAAAAGAAAAAGATCTTGATCGCCGACGACGATAAGGACCTGCTCGCCTCCCTGGCCAAAGCGCTCTCCTCTTATGACGTGCTCCTTGCCGCCGACGGGAACGTGGCCTGGAGCGCGGCGGTATTCGACAGGCCGGACCTGGTGCTGCTGGACGTGGAGATGCCGGGGATGAACGGCCTCGAGGTTCTAAAGAAACTGGTGGGCCTGCCGCATAAGCCGGTGGTGATAATGATCACCGGGGACCGCAGCCGGGAAACGGCCGCCAAGGCCGCGGAGATCGGAGTTTTCGCCTACCTGCTCAAACCCTTCGAGCCGGCCGAGGTCATGGAGAAGGTGAAGGCCGCCCTGGCCTCGAAAGCCGGCTGAGACCTTCCGGCCGCGGGGCAAAAAAGAACCGGGGCTAAGCCCCGGTTCTTTCATTCGGCCATGCCCGCCGCTAGGGGATGACGGTGCGCAGGGTGCTCTCGTTGATCTCAAGGAGCTCCCGGCCCAGGAGGCCCTGCTTCTGCAGGTTGCCGATGACCGCCTGGGGCATGGTGGCCTTGTAATTGTAGACCATGTAGGGGATGGTCCAGAGCTTCACCTGCCGTTCTTTGGGCAGCACCCTGTTGAAGAGGATGACGAGGTTGTTGGTGCAGTTGTTCTTGATGGTGTGATAGAACTCGCCTTCGCGGTCCACGGCGGCCAGCGTCATGGCCTCGCGCAGCAGGCCGGCCTTCTGGTCGTGGGAGAGGTTCACGGGGTACGGGTACAGGCGGAACTTCTCGTGGTAGACGGTGCGCGCGGCGTATTCCTCCCAGGTGGAGAGGCTCCAGATTATCCCGAAGGTCTTCTTGAGGCCGGTCAGCGGCGAGAAGGTCTGGTCGGTGCGGGTCTTGCCCTCGATGCTCAGCGCCAGGGCCATCGGCTCCTTGCCGTTGGCGTCGCGCAGGCCGCCGCGCTCGAAAGTGAAGACCAGGAAGGAATGGGCCGCCAGGAATTCCGGCGGGAAAGGCTTCTTGACGAAATAGACGTTGCGGATGAGCTCCGGGCGCATCGTCATGGTGGTCCAGTCGTAGGAATCGGCGGGGGGCACGGCCTCGCGCATGGTGCGCACATTGCCCATCTTTATCAGGTCGCCCTTGCTTTCCAGCAGCAGGGCCTGGCGGCGGCGGGGCTGGTAGGGGGCGGGCACTACCTCGCCGGCCTTCGGCTCGTATTCCGCTATCCGCTCCACCTTCAGCAGGGAGAGCTCGTCGGCCTGCCTGGCCTGGGCCTCGACCACCACGGTCTTGCCGTCGAAGCGGCGGGCCTTGCGGTCGCTCAGGTCCAGTTTGAAGAGGCGGCCGTCGATGGTGTTGAGGAAGGGGCCTTCCTCGGTAAGGGAAACCACGCCCCTGAGGGTGTAGTTGACGCCCCAGCTCTTGTCGGCCGGCAGCCCGGATAAGGGCAGCGCCGAGACGGCGGCGGCGTCGAATCTCTGGAGTTCCTGGAAGTCGGTTTGCGCGGCGGCGGCGCAGGGCAGCAGCAGGGCTAAGGCCAGGGCTTTGGATATCATGTATATATGATACCCCCGGCGCGGCCGGTCTTTAAGGGGCCAAGGGCCCTGCCCGGGCGGGCATTGTTCCCAGGACTTTCTGGGCCCCTTGGCCCTAGAGCTTGACTTCGAAGCCCTTGGCCTTCAGGGCCGCTTCCACCCGGGCCAGGTCCAGCCCCAGGTGGCCGCAGCCGGTCTTCACCGTCATCTGTTTGCCGTGGCTCTCGCGCATCACGGGGTTCTTGACGCCCATGAAGCCCAGGTCGAACAGGATATCGATGAGCTCGGGGTACTCCGTGGTCAGGTCGTAGAGGGTCCGGTTCAGGTCCGCGGTCTTTTCAGCCATATCAAGCCAGCCTTTTTTCGCCTTTAATTTTCTGTATGTCCGTTATGTCCTGGGTGACTTCGAGGGAGCCCAGGTACTTGCCGCCGGGGTCGCGCAGGGCGAAGTAGCGGATGTGTATGACCCGGCCCTTCATATTGATCCAGAACTCCTCGGAGTTCTTCGTGCCGGCCCTGAAGCCGTCCAGGATCTTCTGCACCGCCCCCAGGCTCTGCGGCGGGTGGCAGTTCTGCACCTTGCGGCCTATGATGGAGCGGGCCCGCAGGAAGACGCGCTCCCTGCCCTCGGAGAAGTACTTTACGGTGTCTTCGGCGTCCACGAAGGTGAGGTCCACCGGCAGCATATTGAGCAGGGCGGTCAGGTCGGTCACGGAAAGGCTGCCGCTCGGCAGGTTCACCACGGCCCCGGAGAGGGAGCCGGTATTCTGCGCTATGTCGAGCGCCTCGTCCATGCCTTCCGGCGGCTCGATGAAGATATAGCCCGCCTGGGCGCTCTCGCGGAAGATCTCGGCCCAGTCGGAGGGCTTGAGCTTCTCCAGCGCCGTCGGGAAGAGGATGCTCTCCTCCTTGAAGATCATGCCGTCCAGCTCCTCCAGCAGGGCTTCGGCCGCCAGGGGGAAATCCTTCTTGTCGGCGGCGAGAGCCTTCTTCAGCAGGCCGCGCACCTCGTCGTGCTTGCCCCACATCACCTTGGACGGGCCGTAGAAGCCGGCCTTCTCGAGGTACGGGAACAGCAGCTGCTCCTTGCGCTCGTAATGCTTTATGACGGCGCGCAGCTCCTCCACTATAGTGCGCACCCAGTCCGCGCCTATGCCCTCCTTGAGGGAGGGCAGCAGGGCCCTGGCGGAGTCCACGCGGCGCTTGATCTCGGCGTTCTCGGCCTTGAACAGGGCCACCGGGTGGCGCGGGTCGGCCGGGTCGGCCATGCTTTTCTCGAGCGAGCTGTCGAAGAGCTGCGCGTGCACGTTGCAGAAGCGCTTGATCTCCTCGGCCGGCACGCCGTCCTCGAGCAGCGACTGCTCCAGCTCGAAGATCTCCTTCGAGGTGACGGCGCCTATCTCGGCGAGGAATTTCTTCTTCGCCTCCTCCAGCGGCAGCCCCTGGTGGAGCTCCGCGAGTATGGCCTTCAATATTCTTTTCCTGTCCGGTGTTCCGCCCATAAAGCCTCCTGTTAACCTGCCTCCATCATATCAAAAACGGCTATAATTTATTGAGCGCCCCATAGGGCGCCACGGAGGATGACATGAGCGTTTTTACCAAATCGCAGCTGGAGAAGTACGCCGACACCCTGGTCTGGGGCCTGACCACCGCCAGGACCAAGCCCTTTAAGAAGTACGACAAGGTGCTGCTGCGCTGCGACCTGGAAGCCCGCGAGCTGGGCGAGCTGGTGCACCGCAAGCTGGTGCAGCGCCGGTTCAACGTGATAGTGAATTTCCTGTCCACCCCGGCCATCGAGCACGACTTCTACAAGTTCTCCGACGACAAGCAGCGCGCCTTCCTGTCGCCGTGGGACAAGGAGATGTATAACCACCTCAACGGCTATGTCTTCATCCACGCGCCGGCCTCGCTGACGCACCTCAAGGACATCGACACCAAGCGCCAGTCGCAGACCGCCATCGCCCGCAAGCCGCTGTTCGCCATCCGCAACAAGCGCGAGGAGAAGGGCGAGTTCGCCTGGACGCTCTGCACCTATCCCACGCCGGAGCTGGCCAAACAGGCCCGGCTGTCCGTCAAGGAGTACGCCGCCCAGATCGCCAAGGCCTGCTATCTCAACGAGCCCGACCCGGTTAAAAAATGGAGCCAGGTCTATAAGCAGGTCACGGCCATCAAGAAATGGCTGGGCGCGTTGAACATGGACCTCATCCGCACCGAGT
>CAYSYJ010000015.1:0-23170 GCA_964435105.1 uncultured Elusimicrobiaceae bacterium | reverse complement strand
AACGGGCGTTTATCACCGTGTCGGAGGACTGCTTGAACAGGGCCAGTATCTCGTCAGCCAGGGAGGAAGCGCTCTTTTTGCCGTTCCCGTCGCAGAACATCTTTTCCGCTTTGACGCGCAGCGCCGTGGCGCTCTCCGTGAGGACGTCGCCCTCAGTGGTTCCGGGGCCCACAGGGACTTCATTGATGAGCACCTTATTGTCCGCCACCCGCACCTGGTAGGGCGGCTTCACGGGGTGGCCGTAGATTATTACGGCCCCGCTCTTTATCCCGCTCTTTTGCGCCACAGGCCTGATGTCTGTAGGGTCCGGTTTGCCGTCAGTCCTGACGCCTTTTTTTATGTGTCGCGGTAACCGCACGGTGGAGGAGCCCCCGGTATCGGGCCCGGCCGCCAGGCAATTGCCGCAGAGAACCGCCAAGGAGAGGATCACACCGAGTATTTTCATTGGTTTACTCTTGAGATATGGAATACCGACACTACGGCTACAGCCGCTGCCGACACCCATTTTATATACAAAAAGCCAAACGCCCCTGAATATAAACTGTTGCACGCAAATCCTAATACTATTGCAAAGGCATGTCAATTTAAGGATCCATGAATTCCTTAAAAGGACACTGATTGAGCGGCATCAGATAGGAACTTTTGGAATTGGCTGTACCTCTAAGCCGGGCCAGGCTGGAGGCGGAGGCCCCTTTCGAGGCCGGAGATAGCGCCCTGGCCGCACCTTATGGTCTTTGCAGTTTCTGCTCCCCGCCGGTGGCCACAAATCAATCACAGAAAAGACCGCCGCGGCGGCCGAGAAGCGGACGCCGGGGCGGTGTTTTATCAAATCGGTGCCACCGGAATAAGTGCAACTCAAGATTGTCGGGAACAGGCTCGCGACGCGGATAAATTTTCAGCAGAAAATTCATTGGTGGCGCGGGCAAATCTGTAATATAATGAATTCAGTTCTTCGCGGTGCGCGCGCGGAATTAGCATTATCCTCATAGTACGCCCGATGAAGAAGGGAGAAAGCGCTACGGCAGCCTGGAGCGCTTTTTTATTTGTCTCACAAAATAGCCGTATGCCCGTTTACGCCTCATTTTTTCGCAAATATGAGCCATAAAGCGGATGTGGTCAGGCTTCACGCTTAACCGCTGGTCTTTTTTTATACAATTCCCCCATGAGCTCCAAAGCCCGCATCCTGATAGTCGACGACGAAGCACAGATAGCCGAGATGATCCTGGCCTCGCTGGAGGCCAACGGCTACACGGCCGCCGTCGCCCACAACGGCAGCGAGGGGCTCAGGCGGGCCTCCGCCGAAAAGTTCGACCTGGCCATTATGGACATCCAGATGCCGGAGATGGACGGCATCACCGCCCTGGGCGAGATCAAGAAGATCGACCCGGAGATCGAGGTCATCATCGCCACCGGGCACGGCACCATGGGCACCGCCATCCAGAGCCTGCGCAAAGGCGCTTTCGATTACCTGCACAAGCCTTTCGAGCTCAAAGAGCTCCTTAAGGTCGTGGAGCGCGCCCTCGAGAAGCGCAAATTCAACGACATCGCCAAGGTCATCTTCTCCACCATCAAGCCGGAGGACCAGCTGCGGGTCATCATAGATTCGGTCACGCGCATCCTCAAGGCCGACGAATCCCTGCTGGTCATGCCGGACCGCGACGGCAAGCCGCGCGCGGTGGTCTCCGGCGGCCTCGACGGAGAAAAGGAACTGGCCTCTCGGCTGGAGATGTGCGCCCGCGTTCTCTCCCAGCCGGCCGAGGCCGCCAGGGGCCTGCTGCTGTCCGAGAACCCGTACCTGGACAGGCGTTTCACCGGCATAGCCGGCCTCGAGAAGATCAAGTTCTCCCTGTTCCTGCCGCTGGCCGAGGACAATAAACCCGCCGGCCTCATCTGCATAAACCGCGACGGGGAAGAGGCCTATTTCAGCGAGGACGACCTCCAGCGCGCGCGCATCTTCGGTTCGCTGGTCAACCTCGCCCTGCGCAACTCCAGCCTCTACCGCCAGCTGCAGGAGACGCAGGGCCAGCTCATCCAGGCGGAGAAGATGTCCGCCCTGGGCCAGCTCGCCGGCGGCCTCGCGCACGAGATCAATAACCCGCTATCGGGCATCCTCGGCCTGACCCAGCTCGTGCTGGAGAATATCCCCAAGGACAGCCAGAACTACGCGGACCTCAAGGAGATAGAGAAGGCCGTCTTCCGCTGCAAGAAGATCATAGTCTCGCTGCTCTCCTTCTCCCGGCAGGAGAAGACCCGCAGCGAGCCGGTCAGCCTCAACGAGATAATCGAGGAGACGCTCACGCTCTGCGCCAGGCAGATGGAGCTCAAGCATATCAGGATAAACCGCCAGCTCGCCCCCGGCCTGCCGCTGGTGAGCGCCGATTTCCAGCAGCTGATGCAGGTCTTCCTGAACGTTTTCACCAATGCCCGGGATTCCATGCCGGACGGCGGGGAACTCTCCATCGAGACCCGTTCACTCAGGACACCGGCGGGAACCGAGGTGCTGCTGGCCTCCGTCTCGGACACCGGCGCGGGCATCGACCCCGATATCCTGAACCGCATCTTCGACCCTTTCTTCACGACCAAACCCGTTGGCAAGGGGACAGGCCTCGGCCTGTCCGTCTGCCTGGGCATCATCCAGAAGCATAACGGCTCCATCAAGGCGCAGAGCCAGCCGGGCAAAGGCTCGACCTTCACCATCAGCCTGCCGGTGGCCTGATATGGGCGCCAGGATCCTTATCGTGGACGACGAAGCGCTGGTGCGCAATTACGTGCGCCGGGCCCTCGCCAGCCGCGGCTGGACGGTCGCCGAGGCCGACAACGGCGCGGCGGCACTGGAGCTGCTGGGGCGGGAAACTTTCGACGTGGTGATCTGCGACCTGAAGATGCCAGATATGCGCGGCGAGGAAGTAGTGCGCCGCGTCAGGGTAATGCGGCCCGGGACAAAGATCATCGTCATCACCGGGTCGGTCTCCAACATCGCCAGCCCCATCGTCCCGGGCGTGGAAGTGGAAGGTTTCCTTATCAAGCCTTTCGGCATAGACGAGATCCGCGCGCTGGCGGAAAAACTGAAGCCCGCCTAAAGGGCCGCCGGCAGGTACATCCTGAAAACGGCGCCGCCGCCGGGCCGGTTGCCCGCCAGCAGTTCGCCGCCGGCCTCCCTGGCGGCGCTCCTGGCGATGTGGAGCCCCAGCCCCGTCCCCTTGCCGGCGGGCCTGGTGGAGAAGAAAGGCTCGAAGATCCGCGGCAGGTCCTCCTCCCTTATCCCGGCCCCCTCGTCGGTCACTTCCAGCACCACGCAGCCGGCAGGCAGGCCTTCCGGCAATCGCTCCCCGGCCGCGGCCAGCCTGGTGGAGACCAGCGCCCTGCCGCCGCCGGGCATCGAATTCTTGGCGTTCCCTACCAGATTCATCACGCATTGCTTGAACTGGTCGGCCCTGATGCGCACCCCCGGCAGCCCCACGCCCAGGTCGTACCAGACCTCGCCCTGGCCTGGCAGCCGGTCGAGTATCATGCGGATATTGTTTATCTCGGCGTTCAGGTCCAGGGGGGCCGGCGGCCCGTCCCCGCGCCGGGCGAAAGAGAGCAGCTGCTTCACCAGCAGCTCGGACTCGCGGGCCATGCGCAGGATCTCCTCCGAGAGCGTCATCCCCTTCCCCGGCTGCAGGTTCTCCATCAGCAGCTGCACCGAGCCGATGATGACCGAGAGCATATTGTTGAAGTCGTGGGTGACCTGCCCCGCCAGCATGCCGAGAGACTCCAGCTTCTGCGCCTGCGCCAGGCGCAGCCGCACGGCCCGCAGCTGGCCGTCCAGCTCGTAGTTGCGCAGCGCCAGCGTGAGGGCCGGGCCGAAGGTGAGCGCCCGCCTGAGGTCCGCCGGAGAAAAAGGCAGCCCCCCGGGCAGCCTGCCGGCGTAGAGGGTGCCGACGCGGCGGCCGTTCTCGGCCAGCGGCATGAAGAGCACGGCCGCCAGGCCCGCCGCCCCCTGCGCCTCCTTCAGCCGCGGATCGGCAGAGGGTACCGCGGCGAAGATATCCCCGCCCTCCGCCGCGAGGGCCGCCTCGCCGGCGGCGCAGAGCGCCGCGCGCTCGCGGCTGAAATCCGTCCCGGCCGCGCTGTAGGCGGCCAGGCCCGCCCAGGCGCTGTCGCCGGCTGGGCAGAGCAGGGCCTCGTCGGCGCCCAGCAGCCTGGCGGCCGAGGCGGCTATCTCGGCCGGCAGCCTGTCCGGCACGCCGGCCCGGAAGGCCGCCCCCAGCAGGTCGTTGACCCGCTTGCGCTCCAGCGCCCGCTCCACGGCCGCCTCCAGCGCGTCCAGGGCGAAAGGTTTGCGCAGGTAGTCGAAGGCTCCCAGCCGCATCGTCGTAACGGCCGTCTCCACCGAGCCGTGCGCGGTGAGGATGAAGACCTCCACCCCGGGTGAATGCTTCTTTATCTCCTCGAGGGCCGACACGCCGTCCAGCCCGGGCATCATCAGGTCCAGCACCACCACGTCGAAAGAGCGGGAGCCGGCCAGTTCCACGGCGTCCAGGCCGTTGACGGCCCGCGCCACGGAATACCCGGCGCGCAAAAGGACCTCGGAGACCAGCTCCAGCAGGTCCTCGTCGTCGTCCGCCACCAGCACTTCGCCTTTGAAGGCCATGCGCCCTCCGCCGGGCCGCTCAATGCAGCCCGCAGTCGTCCGCTATCCGGCTCTCCTCTTCCATCAGGGCTATCACCGAATTCATCTCGCCGGCGCTCAGGGCCGGGGCGGCGGCGTCGCGGTGGTAGCCGCCCAGCATCGCGTAGAACTTCCTGCGGCCGGCCTCGTCCAGGATCTCGCCGCCGGGGTTGCGCTTGAGCGCCGAGGAGCTGAAGCCCGGCGAGCGCATCTGGATGGCCCAGTACTTGGCCTTGGCATCAAGGGCGCCCAGCTGCCGCGCCGCCAGCGCCCCCTTGCGGGCATTGCAGTTCTCGGTGTTCAGGCTGGCCGGGGCGTCGCGGAAATCCACGAAGGCCGGGTTGATATCCTCTTCCCCGAACATCCGGGCTATCTCGCGCAGGTCCGGCACGTCGAAGGAGAACTCGGGGCGCTCCGGCAGGATCTCCCACTGGCGCTCGGTCTGGGCCTCCACGGTATGCAGCACCGCGCCGGTCAGCGGGTCCACCAGTTTGGCGATGATCTTGAGGTGGTCCTTGGTCCCGAAAATGGTCCCGACTATGATGGCGTCCGAGGGGTTTATCTTTTTAGGGGAGCCTTCCGGGGAGTCTTCCGCCACGCCGGCCGCGGCCAGGCGCCTCTCCTCCAGCACCTTGTCGAGCTGGGAGCGCTCCAGCAGGTTCACCTTGCCCGAGGCGACCAGGCTGGAAAGCAGTTTCTCGGAGACGTACTCGGTCTCCTCGCGGGAGGTCTTGGCCTTGCGGGAGAACCCGATCACGGCCACGTTCTTCACTTTCTTGGTGGTGGAGTACTTGGCGAAGTCGTTCGCCATCTTCCGGTAGACGTCGTCGGCCGCTTCACAGAAGCCCTGGCAGAGGAGCAGCGCGGCCGCCGCGAAGGTCGATTTGAGCTGGAGATCCCTTTTCATAACCCCTCCCGTTCCTCTCGGGAATAGTCTAGCCCCCGGGGGTTAATGAAAAAGACAGAAAATCGTCAAATTTCAGTCAAATTTGTAGCCGTGGCCGGTGACGCTGGTGATGTGGGCGCCTATGTCGGCGCCGAGCTTTTTGCGCAGCGAGGAGACATGCACCCCGACGGTATGGGGGTCGTTGTAGCTGGCCGGGTCGTAGCCCCAGATGGTCTCGAGCAGGTAGGGCACCGACAGCAGCCGACCCTCCTCGGTGATGAGGGCCATCAGGAGGTCGAATTCCTTGCGGGTCAGGTCGACCACGGCTCCCTTGAGGGAGACCGTGCGGCCGGCCGGGTCTATGACCATGCCGAGCTTCTTTATCTTCTCGGTCTTGGAGGCCACGCCCTCGTAGCGCTTCATGACGGCCTTGAGCTTGGCCAGCAGCACCGGGAAGGAGATGGGCTTTATCAGGTAATCGTCCGCGCCCTTGTTGTAGCCGGCCAGGATGTCCTCTTCGCTTATCTTGCGGCCGGAGATGATGATGACCGGGATGGAGGAGAAGCCTTCTGTCTCCTTTAGGGCCTTGCAAAGGGCGAAACCGTCCAGTCCCTTCATTTCGGCGTCCGTAATGACGAGGTCGGGGCGGAAATCGGAAGCGGCGGCTATCGCCTCGGCCCCGTTCGCGGCCGCCGCGACGTTGAACCCCTGGCCCTCCAGGTAGCGGCGCGTGGAATTCAGCACCAGCTTGTCGTCGTCCACCAGCAGTATTTTTTTGAACATAAGTCCTTAGGAATATTTGGCGGCCATTTCCGGGTCCGAGGTCCAGACGGCGGCCGCGCCCAGCTCTTTCAGGCGCCGCACGTCGCGCGGGTGCCGGGCCGTGCCGGCGGATAGTTCCACCCCGGCGGCGGCCGCGGCCCGCGCCTGGGCGGCGAAGCCGAAAACGGAAGCCGCGGCGTAGAAAAGGCCGGGCCGGCGCTCGCCCCAGCCCGTTACCAGCCTGGGAACGCCGGCGGCGCGGGCGGCGCCGGGCAGGTCGTAAGGCAAGGCCTTCTCGGCCGCCAAACCGAGTCCGGGCGCCGCCGCGGAGGCCTCCCTCAGCAAGTCCTCCCGGCCGGCGGGTACGGTCAGGAAGGAGCGTCCCTGCACTCCGGCGGAAGCGATGCGGCGCGCCAGGTCGGCGGCGTCCCGCGGGCACGCGCCCGGCAGCCGGAAAAAGAACTCGCGGCAGGGCCGCAGGATAAGGATATTAAGCAGGTCGTCGAGGTGGGCTACGGGTTCCTTGCCCAGCACCCGCAGGGTCTTGATATGGGCCCACTCGGTGCCGGCCACGCGCCAGCCGCGCCCGCAGAGGCGGCCCATATCGGGGTCGCGCAGCGCCACGAACTGCCCGTCCGCGGTGCGGCGCAGGTCGCAGGAGGCCGCGTCCGCCCCGGCGGCGAAAGCCGCCCGGAAGGCGGCCGCGGTGTTCTCGGGACCGTCGAAGCCCCGGCTGGAATATATCTTCATTGACGGCATCGCACCCGCTCCCTTACGGAGGGAAATACTACAATGTTTAGCCGCCGCCCGTAAACCCCGGCCGGGCCCTGCCGGCGGGACATTTTTAGTATACTTCATTAATAATTATGTGCCCCGGCCGCGTTATCCCCGATAGCTTCCCCCGCCTCGCTTTTCCCTCCGCGGCTTCAGCGGCCGCGCCCCGGGCCGCCTGGAGAAGCCGCTGACATGCCCTGCCCCGTCTGCTCCGACCCGGGTCCGCACCCGGTACTGCTGAGGCACCTCGACCCTTTCGGCGGGCGCGAATATTCGCTGCTGGACTGCGCGGCCTGCGGGGCGGCTTACTCGGACCCGATGGAGAACCCGGGTCCCTCCTGGTACGCCGCCGCCGCCCGCACCTGGGAGCCCGGCGGCAAGCCGGGGGTACCGGCCTGGCGCCTGGAGGCGGCGCGGCTGGCCCTGGCGGCCGGCCCCGGAAAGCCCCGCCTGCTGGAGATAGGCTGCTCCGACGGCGCCTTCCTCCTGGAGGCGCGCCGGCTCGGCTTCGAGGTCCGCGGCGTGGATTTCGACGAGGCCGCCACCGCCCGCGCCAGGGCGGCCGGGCTGGACGGCGTGGCCACAGCCTCTTTCGAAACTTTCGCGGCGGCCTCGCCGGGCAAGTTCGACGTCATCGTCTTTTTCCAGACCCTGGAACACCTGACCGACCCGCGGACCTTCCTGGCGCTGGTGAATTCGCTGCTGGCCCCCGGCGGCAGGATAATCTTCGACCTGCCCGACGCCGGCCGGCCGCTGCCTTCGGGCTCCGGGCTCATAGACCTGCCCCCGCACCACCTGACGCGCTGGCGGGCCGCGACCGTCAGGAAATTCCTGGACCTCGGGGGGTTCGAGCCGCTGAGCCTCGTCTCGCTCTCCAGCTACGCGCTGCTTTCCGACGCGCTGCGCTCCTGGGCGGCCTGCCGCCTCGGGGCCCTTAAGAGGCGGCTCCTGGCGCGCGCCGCCGGAGTCCCTTCCGGCGCCGGGGCCGGGGCGGCGCCGGCCCCGTCTACCGAGCCCAGCGCCTCCTTCAGGCTCTTCGACGCCGTTTGGCGCTCCCTCGTCGGGCCGCTGCTCTCGCCGCTGCTGCTGCTCTGGCTGGCCTGGCTGCGGGCCCGCGGCAGGGGTTTCTACCTGGCCTGCGCGGCCGTCCGTCGCGGCCGGGCGTAAAATTCAATATAATCGACATATGCGCATTTCCGTCATAATCGGGACGTACAACTACGGCCGCTTCATCGAGGAAGCCGTGGACAGCGTCCTGGCGCAGGACTGGAAAGGCGGGACGCTGGAGCTGATCGTGGTGGACGACGGCTCCACCGACGACACCAGGCAGCGCCTGGCCCGGTACGGGCGCGCGGTCCATTACCTCTACCAGGAGAACGCCGGCCAGGCGGCCGCGTTCAACGCCGGGTTCAAGGCGTCTTCCGGGGATATAATCTGTTTCCTGGACGCCGACGATTCCTGGAAGCCGGAGAAGCTGCGCAAGACCGCCGAGGCCTTCGCCGCCGACCCCGGCGCGGGCATGGTGCAGCATTTCATGATGGACGTGTCCCCCGACGGTTCCGCCATGCCCCAGCGCCTGGAGGTCCGCAGGGAGCGCTACGAGCTGGAAGACCTCCTCGACGGCACCGCCTCTTTCACCGGCACCAGCGGCCTGGCCTTCCGCCGCTCCGTCCTCGAGAAGCTCATGCCGGTGCCGGCCGGCCTTTTCTACTGCGCCGACGAGTACCTCTACACCACGGTCCTGTTCCACGCCGGGATCAGGTCCGTCAACGAGGTGCTCGGCCTTAAGAAGATCCACGGGGCGAACTGGTTCGCCGGGACGATAGGCGATACCCGCCGCCTGAAGAACTATATCAAGGTCAAAACCGCCATAATAGCCGAGATCGATTCCCGCCTGGCGCAGGCCGGCCTGGCCGACAGGTCCCCCGGGCTGCCGCTGCGCCTGGAACTGGCCCGCACCAAGGTCCTTTACCTCTCCCGCACCGGGCAGCGGAGAAAGGCCCTCGGCGTCGTACGCGACGAGGTCCTCACCGCGCCGGGAGTGAAGCGCCGCTTCTTCCTGGCGGCCACCCTGGCGCTGGGAGCGCTGAGCCCCGCCGCCTACGCCCGCCTGCACGCGGCTTACGCCAGGTTAAGGTCATGAAGATAGCCATAGACATAAACGGCATTTCGGAGCGCAGCGGCCTGGCCAATTATCTCCGGCTCCTGATAGGCGCGCTCGCCGAGGAAGACCGGGAGAACCAGTACCTGCTGTACCTGCACTCCTGGGGCTTGCGGGAACTGCGGGACCTGCGCCTGCCGCGGGCCGGGAACTTTTCCCTGCTTACGCAGCGCCTGCCCCAGAGGGCGGAGCTGCTCGGGGAGCGGGTGATCGGCCTGCGCCTGGTGGAGCCCTTCCTGCGGCGCCACGGGGTGGACGTTTTCCACGGCCCCTCCAATGTGCTGCCGCTCCTGCGGGGAATACCGTCCGTGCTCACCCTCCACCACTACATGAGCCCCGACCACCCTTTCTTTTCCAGGCACCTCGGCGCTTCCGAGCGTTTTTACTTCAAGCTCACCGACGATTCGCTCAAAGAAGCCTCCCGGGTCATCACGGTCTCCGATTACACCCGCAAGGATATCCTCTCCCGTTTCTCACTTGACCCCGCCAGGGTAAAGACCGTATACGAGGGCCCTTCCGAGCTGCCGCCGGCTCCCGGCGCGGCCAGGGTGGACGAGATCCTGGCCGGCTACGGCCTGGGCAGGGGCTATATACTTTTCGTCGGCCCGATCAACGAACGCAAGAACCTCCCCCGCCTGCTGCAGGCCTTCTCCGCCGTCCTCAAGGCCGTCCCGGGCCTGCGCCTGGCGGTAGCCGGCGACGGGGCGCCCTCCTACATGGAGACCATAAAGCGGCTGGCCGCGGGGCTGGGCGGTTCGGTAGTTTTCACCGGCCGCACCGGGCCGGAGCAGGCCGCCGCGCTTTACGCCGGGGCCGCCGCGCTCTGCTACCCCTCCCTTTTCGAAGGCTTCGGCTATCCCCCGCTGGAAGCGATGGCCGCCGGCTGCCCGGTGCTGGCCTCCCGCGCCGCCTCCATCCCCGAGGTGGTCGGCGGGGCCGGGATACTTTTCGACCCGGATAACCCCGGGGAAATAGCCGACGCCATACTGGCCGTGGTCCGCGATCCCGGCCGCAGGGAAGCGCTGGCCGCCGCCGGCAGGGCGCGGCTAGGAGAATTCTCCTGGGCCAAGGCGGCCCGCGCCACCCTGGCGGTCTACCGCGAAGCCCTGGCAGGGAGGAACTGATGCCCCTCTTCACCGTAATTATCCCCTCCTACAACCGCGCCGCCCTGCTGCGCCTGACCCTCAAAAGCCTGGCGGCGCAGACCTTCACCGATTACGAGGCCTTCGTCCTCGACGACGGCTCCACCGACGCCACCCCGGAAGTCTTCAAGGAATTTTCCGGCCGCCCCGGCTGGCATTTCGTCCGCTTCGAACAGAACCGCCGGCAGGGCGGCTGCCGCAATTACGCCATGGAACGCGCGGCCGGCGAGTACGTCACCTTCCTCGACGCCGACGACCTGTGGCTGCCGCGGCGCCTGGAGAAGTTCGCGGAGCTGGTCCGCCGCAACCCGGCGGCGGGCTTCGTTTTCTCCAACGGCTATATCCTGCGCGAAGGCCGCCTCACCGGCAAATTCTTCGACGAGGCCAGGGCCGTGCCGCGCGGCAAGCTGCCGCCCTACATGGCCATCTCGGACAAGTGGCTGCCCTATGTCACTACCAATATCGCCTTCAAGCGCGAGGTGCTGGCCAAGACCGGGCCATTCCGCACCGACCTCAGCCACCTCGAGGACATGGAGCTCTACGTGAAGATCCTGCGCGGCTGGGAGGCTGACTATATCGCCGAGCCGCTCTCCGTGTACCGCATCCATTCCCTCTCGGCCAACCCGGCCAGCCTGACGCTCAAGTGGGACGACGGCGTAGCGGATTTCCGCGAGGCGATCAAGACCGCGGCGCCGGACCCGGCGGCCGAGCGCGAGCTGAAGGATTATGTCTACCTGAAACAGGCGGAGGTCTACCTCAAGAACCTGCAGCCAGCCAAGGCCCGCGAGTACCTGCGCCTGGCCCCCTCGCGCGGCGGGACTTTCCTGAAGCTCTACGCGGCGAGCCTGCTGCCGCTGCCCGTCCTCGGGCTGCTGCGCCGGCTCTACGCCCTGAAAAGAAAGGCGGCGCCCTCTTCGGACGCCGCCATGACCCGGGCCGAGGCCTGGGTCAAAGAACTGGAAAATTAACTATTTCCCCTCGTAAGCCTGGTTGAGGCGCTCCGGGGAGACCACCCGGAAGCCGTTCTCCGCCAGCCATTTCACCAGCCGCTTGGCCGCCGTGCGGCTCTGCGGGTGTATGTCGTGCATCAGCACTATGCCCTTGCCGCGCCGCGAGATGAGCTCCGTGGTCTTGGCGAACAGCGCGTCGGGGTCCTTGGTGGACCAGTCCAGGGTGTCTATCGTCCAGCCCACGGGGATCAGGCCATGACCGGAATAAAGGGCCTCCAGGGCCGCCGGCGTCACTATGCCGTAGGGCGGCCTGAAGAGGGTGGGCTTCTTGCCGGCGGCCGTCTCTATGGAGGAGGCGACCCCGCCGAGCTGGCGCACTATCTCCGCGGTGGAAAGCGAGGTGAGGGGCTTGCCGGCCTCGGTGGCGTGGTGGTAGCCGTGCACGGCTATCTCGTGGCCCGCCGCGGCGGTGCGCTTAACTATCTCCTTGCCGTTGGGGCCCATCTTGGCGCCCAGCACGAAGAAAACGGAATCGGCCTTGGCGGCGGCCATGGCGCCGGCCACCTCGTTGGTCAGGGGGCCGGGGCCGTCGTCGAAAGTGAGGATGACCTCGCCCTTGGCGAGGAAGCCGTCGTACTGCACCAGGAACGGCACATTGTTCTTAACGTAATTTATCTGGCAGTAGCCCGCCTTTACCGGCACGCCGCGCGACGTGGAACCCGCGGGACCGTAAAAGCCGAAGACGTCGTTGAGCTCGGAGGAGACGCGGAAAGAAACCTCCGGCCTGCTGCGGGCCCCGGCGCGGTAGGGGCTGCCGGTACGGCGGGAGATCTCGCGGCCCACGGCCTCCAGGCGGGCGCGCAGGTAACTGCCGGCCGCGGAGGCCTCGAGGAACTGGGGGCTGCCCTGCGGGGAGACGAAAGCGACTTCGGAATAGAAATCCAGCGCGGAGCGGACTTCGTCGTATTCCACGATCAGCGCTATCGTGTCCGGCTCGGAAGGGCCGGCGGCCGGGACCTGCACGGAGGCGGGCTGCGCCGGCAGGGCCAGGTCGGAAGCGGAAACGGCGGAAAAGGGGAAGAGGACGGCGATAGCTGCGAGCAGGGAAGTCTTGGTCATTGCGGCTCCTTGTATAGCTATATTATGGCATCCCGCGAGGAGCCGCAATAGAGCCGAAAGGGCAATGAAGGGGAGTTTTTGGACCTACCGGCGGGGGGCCGGAAGGCTCACATGCTGCCGGTAACGAAGTACCAGATCATCATGGCGATGACCAGGGACAGCAGCTTGATCTGCCAGTTGCGGGTGAAAAGTTCCTGGAAATTCACGCGTTCCCTCCCGTCTGCGGCGGCTGCGGGGCGGCCGGCTGCGGGGCGGCCGGCTGCGAAGCCGCCGCCTGCTGCTGGCCGTGGGCGCCGGGCTGGGGAGCGGCCTCCGGCCGCGGCGTCTTGCGCAGCAGGGTCCTCTCCGCCTTGGAGCGGTAGAGCTGGTAGAGCATCGCTTCCAGGTCCTTGGGGTCCGCGTGCTGCTGCAGCTTGCCGTTGCGGGCGACGCTCAGGGAGCCCGTCTCCTCGGAGACTATTATTATTATCGCGTCGGCGACCTCGCTGAGGCCCAGGGCCGCGCGGTGGCGCATGCCCAGGATCTTGGAGAGCTCCTGCTGCTCGGTCAGCGGCAGGATGCAGCCGGCCGCCACCAGCCGGTTATTGGCGATCACGGCCGCGCCGTCGTGCAGGATGGTGTTCTCGTGGAAAACTGTAAGCAGCAGTTCCTTGGAGACGGCGCCGTTGATGCTGACCCCGGTCTCCACGATGTCGCGCAGGGCCATGTCCTGCTCCAGTACGATGAGCATGCCCATCTTCTCCGCCATGGCGGAGCGTACGGCCTCCATCATCTCGCCGATAAAGCGGTACTCGGCCGAGACCATCACGCGGCCCAGCGGGTTGGAGCCGATATTGGCCAGGGCGAAGCGGATCTCGGGCTGGAACACCACGATGAGCAGCAGGATACCGGCCAGCCAGAACTGCTGCATCAGCCAGACGGTGGCGGCCAGGTGCAGGGCCTGGGCCACGGCGGTGACCACCGCCAGGATGAACACGCCCCAGATGACCTGCATGGCGCGGGTGCCCTTCAGCAGCAGGATCAGCCGGTAAACTATGTAGTAGACGGCCAGTATGTCGGCCAGGTCCCTGATGTATTTAAGGTACAAGTTTCCCCCGTCCACTTGTTCAGGCCGCCGCTTTGGCGGCGGCTATCAGCGAATCTATCTCCGCGGCGTCCACGACCTCGTTCTCCATGAGCTTCGCGGCGATGGCGTCGAGCGCCTTGCGGTTGCCGGTCAGCGCGGCCTTGGCCTTCATGTACGCGTCGCTGACGATGCGCTTGATCTCCTCGTCCACTATGCGGGCGGTCTCGTTGGAGTAGCCGGCCTGCCGCACGATGTCGCGGCCGAGGAACACTTCGGAATCTTCCTTCTTGAGCGAGAGCTGGCCGATCTTATCGCTCATGCCGAACTCGAGCACCATCTTGTGCGCGTAGGCCGACACCTTGGCCAGGTCGTCGTGGGCGCCGGTGGTGATCTCGCCGATGGCGATCTCCTCGGCGGCGCGGCCGCCCAGCAGCACGCAGAGGCGGTTCAGGATCTCGGTCTTGGAGGTCAGGTACTTGTCCTCCACGGGCATCTGCAGGGTATAGCCCAGCGCGGGCCCGCGCGGGATGATGGTGACCTTGTGCACCGGGTCGCAGCCGGGCAGCATCTTGGCCACCAGCGTGTGGCCGGCCTCGTGGTAGGCCACCACCTTCTTTTCGTTATCGGAAATGATGCGGGACTTGCGCTGGGGCCCGGCGATGTTCTTCTCGATGGCCTCCTCCAGGTCCTTCAGGTCCACGGCCTTCTGGCCTTTCTTGGCGGCCACGATGGCGGCCTCGTTGACGATATTGGCCAGGTCGGCGCCGGTAAAGCCGGGGGTGTGGCGGGCTATCACCGACAGGTCGGCGTCCGCGGCCAGCTTGATCTTCTTGGCGTGCACGCCCAGGATCTCCAGGCGGCCCTTGATGTCCGGCACGGGCACGTTGATGCGCCGGTCGAAGCGGCCGGGGCGCAGCAGGGCGTTGTCCAGCACGTCGGGGCGGTTGGTGGCGCCGATCAGGATGATGCCTTCCTTGGACTCGAAGCCGTCGAGCTCCACCAGCATCTGGTTGAGCGTCTGCTCGCGCTCGTCGTGGCCGCCGCCTATGCCGGCGAAGCGGCTGCGCCCGACGGCGTCCAGCTCGTCGAGGAAAATTATGGCCGGGGCCGCCTTCTTGGCCCGCTCGAACAGGTCGCGCACGCGGCTGGCGCCCACGCCCACGAACATCTCCACGAACTCGGAGCCGGAGGAGGTGAAGAAAGGCACGCCGGCCTCGCCGGCCACCGCGCGGGCCAGCAGCGTCTTGCCGGTGCCGGGCGGGCCGTAGAGCAGCACGCCCTTGGGCAGTTCGCCGCCGAGCGTCTGGTATTTCTTGGGGTCTTTCAGGTAATCGACGATGTCCCGGAGCTCTTCCTTGGTCTCGTCGCAGCCGGCGACGTCCTTGAACAGGACCTTCTGCTTCTTGAGGTCCTGCTGGCGGGCCTTGGACTTGCCGAAGTTCATCGCCTGCTTGCCGCCCATCTGCGCCTGGCGGATGAACAGGAACCACCACAGGAAGATGAAGAGCACGATCCAGCCGACGTTGAGGATGAGCGTGGCGATCCAGCCGCGGTCGGCCTCGGCGGCGAAATTCTTGACCCCGGCGGCCTCCATGTCCTCGATGAGCTTGGAGTCGGCCATCGGCACGGTGCGGAAGGGCACGGCCTTGTCGCCCTCCTTGAGCTCGCCGCGGATCAGGTCCTGGCGCACGCTGACCTTGGCCACCAGTTTGTCGCGCAGCTTGGCCTTGAACTCGGAATAGGGGATCTGGCGCTCGCGCTCGGCGCCTTTCATGTTCTGGTAGACGGCCACGAACAGGGTGAAGGCCAGGAACCAGAAGAGCAGTTGGCGGAAATTCTTATTGAATGACATTGTTCAGTTCCCTTGCGCGGCTTCGGGCTTGAGCACCCCGACGTACGGCAGGTTGCGGTAAATGCCGTTATAGTCGAGGCCGTAGCCCACCACGAACTTGTCCGGGATGGTGAACCCGGTATATTTTATCGGCACCTGCGCCTTGCGGCGGCTGGGCTTGTCCAGCAGGGTGCAGAGCTCCAGGGACCGCGGCCGCCTGGTCTTCAGGTTGGGCAGCAGGTAGTTCATCGTCAGGCCGGAGTCCACTATGTCCTCCACCACCAGTACGTCGGAGTCTTCTATGCTTTCCTTGAGGTCCAGCAGGATGCGTACCACCCCGGTGGAGTGGGCTCCCGCGTAGGACGCAAGCATCATATAGTCCATGCGCACGTCGGTGCTTATGTGCCGGGCCAGGTCGGTCATGAAGAAGGCGCAGCCCTTCAGCACGCCCACCAGGGTAAGGCAGCGCCCGGCGTAGTCGGCGGAGATGCGCTCCCCCAGCTTCCTGACGCCGGCGGCGAGCTCCTCCTGCGAGATAAGTATCTCCTGCAGGTCCTTGTGCATTGGTATATTTTAGATTTTTTAGGGCCTTTTGCCTATGAAAAAGAGGAGGCCGGGGCTGCCGCCCCGGCCTCTCCCGGACCCGCGTCCGGCTCAGCGCTGCAGCGACAGGCCGGCGGCCGCGCCGTCCTCGCGCAGCTGCGCGTAGAAGTACTCGGAAACTATGGAGGACAGCCAGCCGGGCTTCTGGCCCAGGTCGGCGGAGCTCTTCACCTTGCGGGCGCTGCGGATGTCGCCGGCGAAGGCCGAGTCCAGGCCGGCCGCGAAGCCGCGGTCCAGCACATTGATGTTGACCTCGGTGTCGTAGCGCTCGCCGCGGGGGTGCAGGTTGTAGGACCCGATGCTGGCGAACTCGCCGTCCACGGTCATGAACTTGGAGTGCAGGGTGTCGCCGGGGGAGCGCCAGCCGTTATAGAGGTAGATGTTGGCGCCGGCCTCGGCCAGGGGGATCAGGCACTTGTACATGGCGTCCACGATCACCAGGCCCTCGGGGTCGATGCTCTCCTTGGAGTTGGTCAGGATATTGACCTCCACGCCGCGGGCGCGGGCGTCGAGCACGGCCTGGGTCACCACGGGCAGGGACACGAAGTAGGCGTTCTCGATGTTGATGCGCCTGGTGGCGCCGTACATGGCCTTGACGATGCTGACCAGGATGTTGGAATCGTTGGGCGGGTTCTGCAGCACGGCGGCCACGCGGGCGCTGCCGGCCTCGAAGGACATGCCGGCGGCGCGGTCGGAGATGGGGGTCAGTCCTTCGCGGCGGGCCTTGGAGTTCCAGACGGCGGCCAGCAGCTTGCGGGTCTCGAGCACGGCGGGGCCGGAGTACACCATGTCGGTGTCGCGCCACAGGATGGTGCCGCCCTTATGGGAGTACACGTCGCCGAAATTCTGGCCGCCGGCCACCGCGTACTGGTCGTCGGCGATCATCACCTTCACGTGCCAGATGTCGTTGGCGCGGTCCTCGGTATGGGCCAGCACCTCGATGCCGGCGTCCTTCATCATCTTGACCACCTTCTTGCCGTGGCCGGCCAGCACCTTCTTATCCACTATGATCTTCACGTCCACGCCCTCGCGCTTCTTGGCGATGAGCATCTGGGCGGCCTGGTAGCCGGTGGTGTCGTCGTAGAAGGCCCAGCTGGAGATCAGCAGGCTCTTCTTGGCGCTGCGGATCAGGGCGTCCTTGACCTCGAAGGAGGCGGGGCCGTTGATCAGGGGCCGGGCGGAATTGCCGGCCGAGAAGCGGCCGTTGGTGGCCTGCTCGAACTCCCTTATGAAGCCCGCTTCGGTGAAGAGCGAGGGCTGCCCGGCGCGGCGGGCGGGAAAGGCGCGGGACTTGGCCAGCTTCATGACCCGGTCGGAGATCGCCTCGAAGGTAGGAGTATTGGTCCAGGGGGCGTTATCGGTTATCTGGGCGCCGAGGGCGTACCAGACGGTGACGGCCGTGCCTGAATAGGAAACGGGCTCGGCCCCGGAGAATTCCTGGGGCACCGCGGGCGGGGTCGCTTTGGGATCGGGCACCGGGGAGGCCTTGACGGAATCTATGTCCACGCCCATGGCGGCGGCTTCGGCCCGGAGGCTGTCCACGGCGGACTGCGCGCGGACGGCGGCGGGAAACGCGACGCAGGAAACCAGGATGGCGACGGCGAGTTTTTTGTTGGTCATGCCAATAGTATAGGGCCCGGGCCGGCTTTTTTAAAGGGCCGGAAAGGGCCCATGGGGCCCAAAAAAAGGCCCAGTGAAATCTGGGCCCTTGGGGCAAAGTTTACGCGGCCGGCGGCAATGTACCCGCGCGCGCCCGGGCCTTTAAAACCCGCCCGCGTATAATATAGATATTTATATTATAGGAGGCTGAGCCTCCGACCGAGGCTCAGCCTCCGAATTTAGTCCAGGTCCCAGGGGTTTTCGGGCCGGGACTTGTCCCCGGATTCCTCTATGCGCTTCTTCTCGGCTTCGAACTTTTCCTCAAGTTCTTTCTTCTTCTCCTCCAGGGACTTGCCGGCGTTCTTGAAATAGTCGTCCAGGCGGCTCTTGTCGGACTGCATCTTTTTCATGGCCTCCTGCATCAGGTCGCCGCCCGGCTGCTTGGGTTGCGGCTTCTCCCAGTGCCGCAGCACCTTGCCGGTCTTGCGGTCCACCTCGACGCGGGCCTTGCAGCAGGGACAGTCTATCAGGAAGCTTCCTTCGGACATTATTTTACCCCCCAGAGCGGGTGCTGTTGCGGCAGCACCCTGACTTTTTTAAGCGCGGCCGCCGCCAGGCAGCAGGCCTCGCGCAGGAATTTTTGAGAAGGGGGTTTCACGCCGCGCCGCGGGCTGGCCGGCTGTAAGAAGAAAGGCGCCCCCGGCGCCTTGCCGGCCGCCAGGCGCACCGCCCGGGCGAAGTCCGGCATTTTTGACTTGGAGGTCAGCACCACCTTCACGAAGGTCTTCTCCGGCGCGACGGCCAGGAACCTGCCGTGCGCGGCCCAGAGCGCTTTCCCCCCGGTGGAGGACGGCAGCTTGATGTCCATGGCTATCACGTCCAGCAGCCGGGCCGTCCCAGCCAGCGCCTCCGGCAGCGCGCCGTTGGTCTCGAGATGCAGGCGCAGGCCGGCCTTTTTCAGCCGGGGAGCCAGGGCCTTTATGAACTCCCAGCGCAGCAGCGGCTCGCCGCCGGTAAGGGAAACGTCCTTTGCCCGGCCGGAGCGCGCCGCCTTTATCACTGCGGCGGCGGCCTCCGCGGGGCTCATGACCGCGGCCGCGGCCGTGGCCAGCGCGGCCGGTTCGTCGCAGTAGCGGCAGCGCAGGTTGCAGCCGGCGAAACGCAGGAAGACCTGGCGCTGGCCCAGGTACAGGCCCTCGCCCTGCAGCGAGCAGAAGATCTCGGCGACGGGGGCGGCGGGCGTTTTCATTTCTAAAGGGCGGGGTCTTTAAGGCCGGCGTCGGAGAAACCCTTGGCCCGCAGCTTGCAGGAATCGCAATGGCCGCAGGGTTTCGCCCCGCCGCTGTAGCAGGACCAGGTGAGCTCCAGCGGGGCTTTGAGCTTGAGCCCGAGCCTGGCGATGCCGGCCTTGCTGAGCTTTATGAGCGGGGTGAGTATCCTTATCGGGCGGCCGTCCGCGCCGCGGCGGGTGCCGTAGGCGGCGGCCTTCTGCAGGGCCCGGTAGAACTCGGGGCGGCAATCCGGATAGCCGGAGTAATCCACGACGTTCGGCCCCAGCACCACGGCCTCGGCGCCTACGGCGTCGGCGAGCGAGAAGCCCGCCGAGGCGAAGACCAGGTTCCGGCCGGGCACATAGGTGGAGGGGATCTCCCCCTTGCGGCCTATCTTTTCGAGCTTCACGTCGGGCAGCTTCAGTTTTTTGTTCACCAGCGAGCAGGAGGCGAACCACGGGAAATCGAGCTTTATCTCGTAGAGCTTCACTCCGAGGCGCCAGGCTATGGCCCTGGCGCTGCGGTTCTCCCTGTCGTGGCGCTGGCCGTAGTCGAAAGAGACCGCCAGGCACTCGTAACCCTTCGCGAGCGCCCAGCACAGCGCGGTGGTGGAATCCAGCCCGCCCGAGAAAAGGACCACGGCCTTCTTCTTCATGCGGCGTTCTCCACCCGGCCCGCGCCCGCCTTGAACCGGATGCGGGGCACGGCCTTCATCCAGCCCTTCTTAAGCACCAGTTCCATGTCGCGCTTGCCGGTCTCGGGCCTGAAGGCCATGAAAGCCATGACCCGGCCGCTGGAATGGATCTCCTCGAGCGCGGCGGGGAAGGAATCTTTCCCCTCCAGCTCGTCCACCAGGGCGCGGGCGCAGATCATATCCTCCACGTGCCGCGCGTCGTAGAAGAGGCAGGCGGGCACTATCAGGGTCGGCTTCGGGTTGGCCCGGCAGTAGGCGGCCACCGCCGGGAAATTGGCGAAGCAGGCCACCAGGATCTCCTCCGCGAGCAGCAGCGAGGCCGCGGCCGGCGACCCGGAGTTCGTCACGGACAGCGCGGCCCTGGCCGGGTCCGAACCGTGCAGCGCGGTATAAGGCGAATTGTCGTATTGCTTCACGCCCAGGTCTATCTCGGAGAAGATGTCGGCCGCCTTCTCCTGCCGCAGCGCCGAGAGGGCCAGGGAGGGCGTGGGGTAGACGCGTACGTCGCGGCGGCCGCTTTCCAGCAGCGCGCAGACCGTGTTGGAGAAGCGGAACAGGTCTATGACTATGCCGCGGCCGCGCCAGGTCTCCGCCTCGGAGCGGGACAGCGCTATGCGGACTTCACTTCGCGATAGGGGTGGAAGCTGTTGCGACATATTTGAAAGCCAGGGCGCTTACGAAGACCTCGGACTCCTGGTACTGCCCCAGGTCGGGCCCGGAGGCGGCCGTATCCACGGACATGATGACGCCGTCGGCGCCCATGGCCGCCGCCTCGCGGCGGGCCTGCGCCTTCATACGCTCCATCTCCCGCTCGGAACCGGCGGCCCGCACGCGGGGGCTGTGGATGATGGCGATGGCCCCCCACGGGGCCCTGGTCTGGGAGCGCGAGGAGAAGACCTCCACCTCCCTCCAGTCCCTGGGCGGGAACCACGGCCCGGTCTGGATGACGTCGAGCCTGGCCGCGGCGCAGGCCGCGGCGAGAAGGAGCAAAGGCGGCAGCAGGATTCTTTTCGGCACTTTAGCCGGCGCCGTCCAGCTCAGGGCTGGTCCACGCCCAGGTCCCGGCAGATCTTGCGAACCGTGAAATCGGCGATCTCGTTATGCCTGGTCACCGGCACTTCCTTGTTGGTGACCGGGTTCATGAAGACGGAATACTTGCCCCCCTCGCGGGAAAGCACGCAGCCCTTGCTGACAAGATGTCTAACCAGATCCTTGCGTTTCATAGTTACCTCGATTTAGGCAGGCTTCCCCCATATTTTAGCAGTTTGGAAGGCGGCGGGAAATAAAAACCGGCGGCCGGGGGGCCGCCGGAGCCTGTTCCCTCCCCCCGTTCAGTCCAGGCTGCGCGGGATGCGGTCCAGCAGCTTCCAGGAAACCGCGGTCTTGCCGGCGGTCACCTGCACGAAGGTAATGGCGCCGTCGTCGGGGCTTTCCAGCACCAGCAGGGTGCGCCCTCCGTCGTTCATCACGCCCTTTAGCTGGCCGTAAGAGGAGGGCAGGCCGCCGGGTACCGCAGGGGCGTTGTCAGCGTCCTGGTCGAAGGCCGCCGCGGCGAACCGGCCGGTCTCCTCGGGCTCGGTCTTGGAATCGATCATCACCATGGCCTCTTCGGGCTCCTCGGCCTGGGGCCGGGCGGCTTTCGCCGCGGGCGCGCGCTTGGCGGGGGCCGCCTTGGCGGAGGGCGCCTGGGACCGGGACGCCTTGGGCGAAGACTTCCCCTGTTCGGCCGCGGGCTTGGCCTGCTTGGCGGCCGCGGGGGCGGCCGCGGCTTTTCCCGCCGGCGCCTTCTCCTGCGCCAGGGCCGGGGCGGCCAGGGCCGCCGCCAGAAGCAAGAATAAAGTCTTTTCCATGGGGGACACCTCCGTCAGAACCTCTTAACCTTCACCTCGCCCGTCCTGATGCCGAGCAGCCTGAAAGCCAGGGCGGAAAATTTTTCCGGGGAGTCGCTGACTATGAAGCGGGACCAGCCAAGGCGCCCGCCGTTAAGCTGTCCGCGCTCGGCCAGTTCCAGCCGGGCGCGCGCCGCCGCGGCGTGGGCGGAATCGACTATCCTGGTGCGCGGCCCCATCACCCCGGCGATGACCTTCTTCAGCAGCGGGTAATGGGTACAGCCCAGGATCACGGCGTCTATGCCCCGGCGGCGGAAAGGCCTCAGGTACTCTTTCGCCACCTGCGCCGCCACCGGACGGCCGCACCAGCCCTCCTCCACCAGCGGGACGAAGAGCGGGCAGGCCTTCTCCAGCACCTTCACCCTGGCGCCGGTCGCGGCCAGCGCCCGGGAGTAGGCGCGGCTCTTGACGGTGGCCGAGGTACCGGTGACCAGCACCTTCCCCCCGGGGGGAGTCGCGGCCAGCGCGGCCTCAACGCCGGGCAGGATCACGCCCAGGACCGGCACCGGCGAGACCTTGCGTATCTCGTCGAGCGCCAGCGAAGAGGCGGTATTGCAGGCCACCACCAGCAGCTTGATCTTCTTCTTCAGCAGGAAGGCGGTTATCTCGCGGGAAAAGGCGATGACGGCGGCCGCCGACTTGGTGCCGTAGGGCACCCTGGCCGTGTCGCCGAAATAGATCAGGTTCTCCCCGGGCAGCTGGGCCCGGAGCTCCTTGAAGACGGTCAGCCCCCCCAGGCCCGAGTCGAAAACGCCTATCGGGCGTTGAGAATGCCGTGGACATACGTTCCTAACTTCGGCCTTTTTCGATAGTTCGGTCTTTTTTCTCATGGAAGTCAGGAATGCGCGTCCCCGGTCATTTCCATTGCTTTGTTTCCGCGTACTTCATGACCCCGCGGTAGATCGCGTTGGCTATCTTCCTGCGCACGCCCTTGTCGTTGAGGTTCTTCTGGTCGGAGGAATTGGTCATGAAACCCATCTCCACCAGGATGCCCGGGGCGTAGGTGCCGCGCAGCACGTAGAAGGCGGCCTGCTTCACGCCCCTGTTCACGAAGGGGGTGCGCTTCTCCATCTCGGCCGTGACCAGGCCGGCCAGGCGGCTGCCCTCGTTGAGGTACTCGTTGCGGGCCATGGAATGCAGCAGCATCGCGGCCGGGTCGCCCTGGCTGCCGCCGTCCTCGAGCCCGACCACCGAGTTTTCGTAATCGGCCACTTCCGCGGCCCACGGGTCCGAGGCCTTCTCGGACATGAAATAGATCTCGAAACCTTTCTCGCGGCGGTCGCGGCTGGCGTTGGCGTGGATGGAGATGAAGACGTCGGCCTTGGCGTTATTGGCCATCACCGAGCGGTCGGCCAGCGGTATGAACTCGTCGGAGTCCCGCGTCAGCACCACGTCGAAGATCTCCTCGCCCTTCAGCAGCTCGTATAGCTCCTTGGCGACGGCGAGGTTCAGCTCCTTCTCCTTGAGGCCGAAGAGCTTGCGCCCGCCCGGGTCCTTGCCGCCGTGCCCGGCGTCGACCACCACCTTCTTGCGGCCGGAGCGCTCCACGGTCAGCTTGTCCGGGATGTTGACGGCCGCCGCGGCGGTAGAGCGCTCGGTCTCCTGCCCGGGGGGCGGCGCCGGGGGTATGACCATGGGCCCGCCGGAGGCCTCGGAGATGGACTGCGGCACTATTACCTTGCGCCGGGCCACGTCTATCACGACGCGGTCGGGGTCCGAAAGCTTGAACACGTTAGCGCCGCCGAAATTCTCGTCGGGGTCTATCACCA
>CAYSYJ010000014.1:0-23660 GCA_964435105.1 uncultured Elusimicrobiaceae bacterium | reverse complement strand
GAGGGCGGCCAGGGCCGCCAGGGTTACCGCCAGTATCCGCTTCATAATAGAGCCTGCTATATTGTTCCCCATGGTTTGACCGTTATCAAAGGCCCTATGACCCAGGCACGGCTGGGCCATAAGACCTAATTTCCCGGCATTCCAAGAGAGCGTCGACGTCGCCCTAATATTATAGCGGGATATCTTGACTTGTCAAGGGTGGCGGCTTATTTAAGGACTTCCGCGGCGAAAACCTTAACTTCCTCGATGAAGCCCTGCCAGGCGTCCGCCGGCAAGGCGCCTTCGCGCTTGAACAGCAGCACATGGTTGCGGGCGCCCTGCACGTACATGCCCAGGTTGCGCTCGAACCAGGCCGCCCTGCCGGGGTTAAAGAAGGCCTGCACGGCCGCCTCATCGGAACCGGTAAGACGGTACTTGTCGGAGAAGATCGGGAAGCCCGGCAGGTCTATATCCTTGAAACCGATGAACTCGCCGATCTTGTAGAGGAAATTCTCCGGCTTCAGGTCGAAGTGCGGCACCGTTACCTGGGGGCAGTCCACTAGCGCCACCGTATAGCTGTGCGAGTTGCGGTGCTTGCCGCTCCCGGTCACATAAGTGTAATCGAAGACCCGCATAGGGCCGGCCGACGTGGACGACTCTATCATGTTTATGGCCTTGCGGGTATGGCCATAGCCGAAGATCTCCAGGCCGGTACCCTGCAGCAAACCGATGTCCGGCCCTTCCTCGCTGTAGAGCAGTCCCATGGAGGCGGCGAGCTCGCCGAGCTTTTTGCGGCGCAGGTAGGCCGTGTAATACACCAGCCCCGTGACCACCGCGGCCAGCGCCACGATGCCCGCAAAAATATGTACGGGGGTAATCTGAAAATTCATGATCACTTGCCACCCACCCCATCGGCCGCCCCGAGGGTGTCCTTGGCCGTCTTCTCGTAAAGAGCGGCCGCGGCCTTGGCCTTGTCCACCTGGCTCACGGTAGTCTTCACGTAGGCCGCCGGGGCCTGCAGCATATTCGGCTGGTCCGGCGCGGCGGCGGCGGCTTCGGCCTTGGGCTGCGGCACCTGCTCCGGCGGCGGCACCGGCTTTTTACAGGCCGCGGCAAAAGCGGCGGCAAGCAGCAGCGGAATTATTTTTTTCATCTCCCCCCCCTTTACGGCCGCGGCAGGCGCTCCGCTATCTGCACGGAGTTCAGCGCGGCCCCCTTGTAAAGATTATCGGAAACTATCCAGAGCTGGAATTCCCGGTCCGAGGTCTCGGCCCGGCGCAGGCGCCCGGCGTAAACGATCCCCGTGCGCAGCCCGTGCGCGAGCGGCGTAGGGTAGTCCTGCGGCCGCGGGAAAAATTTCAGGCCCGGCGTGCGGGCGAGTTCGCGGGCCAGGGCGGCCGGCGTACAGGCTTTCGCCGTTTTGAACCAGACGGCCAGGGAATGGCCGCGCAGCACCGGCACGCGCACGGCGGTGCAGCTGACCTTCAGCCGGCCGTCGCCCCAGATCTTCCTGAGCTCGGCGGCCACCTTGTTCTCTTCGGAGGAATTGCCGGCCGCGTCGAAACCGCCGACCTGCGGGAAAACGTTGAAAGCGATCGGCTTGGGCAGCTTGCGGTCCTTCAGCGCGGGCACCCGCCCGGCGCGCAGGTAGCCGCGCAACTCCGCCTCCAGCTGGGCCATGGCGCCTTTGCCGGCGCCGGAGACTGCCTGGTAGGAGGCCATGCGCAGTTCCGTCAGCCCGAATTTCTCCCGCACCCTCGCCAGCGCCACGGCGGCGCCGGTCAGCGTGCAGTTGGGGCCGGCTATGAGCCGGCGCGAGGGCTTGAGCTCTCCGCCGTTCACCTCCGGTATCACCAGCGGCACGCCGGGGGCCAGGCGGAAGTAAGAGGAATCGTCTATGCAGATCACCCCGGCCGCGGCCAGCCGCGGGGCGAAGCGCGCCGCGACCTCGTCGGTGGAGACGAAGAAAACGAGGTCCGCTTTTTTAAGCGCCGCCAGGGTGGGCGCCGCGCAGGCGTAGCGCCGCCCGCGGAATTTCACGGAGGCGGCCCTGCGGCCCGAGTTGAAGGGATAGAATTCCCCGACGGGGAAGCGCCGGCTTTCCAGCAGGCCCAGCAGCTCGCCCCCGACCATGCCGGAAGCCCCGACCACGGCGACGTCGAATTTTTTCATGGCTGTTTATTCGGTGACGGCCGGCGGCGGCGGGGCCGCGGGCACGGTGATAGGCATGGAGTACCCGGTATTCTCCAGGTTATCCACGGCGGCCGCCCGCAGGTAGAACATGTCCTTGGAGATCTCCGTGCGGCCGAAGGTCCAGAAATAGGGCGCCTTGAACATATAGCGCGTCACGCGCTGCCAGTCGAACTTGTCGTAGGAAACCTCCAGCCAGGAGGCGCGGATATCCTCGCCGATGGCCGTAAAGGAGACGTCGACGGTTTCCGGCCCCACCTCGGCGGAAAAGCCCTTGATATAGACCTTGAACTCGTTGGCCGGCACCAGTTTGACCGCGATGGCGGGCTTTATGCCGGAGATCGGCGTCTCCAGCACGCCTTCCCCCGACGGGGCATTGCCCTTTATGGAGCGGTTCAGCCAGACGGTCTCGCCCTCGGCCTCGCTGTAGGCGGCGGCGACTATCGGGGAGCTGGAGGCGGAGGTGAAATAGCGGGAGGAGGACCAGAGGGCCAGGTAGTTATCCTTATCCGCGGAAACGCGCGGCAGCGGCACTTCGGCCCAGAACCAGCGGGCGGAGTCCACTCCCTCCAGGGCGTCGTTAGGCAGCGGCTCGCGCGGCAGGTCGGCCGCGTCGACGAGAAAATAGGTATGGTCGGAATTGAAGGACGGGGCCTGGTTAAGGGCCATGTAGATCTTGCCGGGTATCGGCGAGGTATCCCAGGAGGCGGGCCAGCTGGCGATCTTGGCGCGCCCCAGCTTGGCCCCGATATAGGCCTTGGCGTAGCTGCCGGCGGGCGCCGGAGGCAGCTTCACTATCCAGCAGTTATTGAACCCCACGTACCAGTCGGCGTGAAAACCGCCGTCGGCGTAGAGGTAATACTTGCCCAGGTTCTTCTCCGGGGCGAAATAGGCCGGCACCGGGGATTTAGCCGCGAAGGCCGGCCCCTTCTCCCCCTCCTGGGCCTGGGCCCGGGCCGCCGCCGGCAGGGCCAGCAGCAGCGCCGCCAGTAAATTACGCATTCCGCACCTCGTGTTACTTTCTTAAGATTCGTGTTACCCTGTCGAGATCGTCCAGCGAGTAGAAATGTATCACTATTCTACCATTCTGCGGGCCGGCGCCGGGGCAGATCTCGACCTTTGTGCCGAGGTGCTTCTCCAGGGCGGATTCCAGCTCCAGCGTCTCGGGGGTTTTCTTCGACCCGGTGCGCTGGGCCCGCTCGCGGCGCGGCCTGTCGGCGTGAAAGCTCTGGGCGAAGCTCTCCACGTCGCGCACGGTCAGCTTCTCCGCCATGATGCGGCGGAAGGCCTCGCGGCGCTTGTCGGCGTCGGGAATGGAGATCAGGGCCCGGGCGTGGCCTTCCTTGATGGCGCCGGACTGGATGCCCTGGCGGATATCCTCGTCGAGCTCCAGCAGGCGCAGGGTGTTGGAAACGGCCGCTCGGGATTTGTGCACGCGCTCGGCGATCTCGGACTGCGAGACGCTGAACTTGTCCATCAGCTGCTTGTAGGCCAGCGCCGTGTCGATGGCGTTGAGGTCCTCGCGCTGGATATTCTCGATGAGCGACAGACCCAGCTTCTGCTCGTCGTCCAGGTCCTTCTTCACGATGGCGTCGATCTCAGCGATGCCGGCCAGCTTGCTGGCGCGCAGGCGCCGCTCGCCGGCGATGAGCTCGTAATGGTCGTCGCCCTGGTCCTTCCAGACCGAGATAGGCTGCAGCAGCCCGCGGTTGCGGATCGATTCGGAGAGCTCCGCCAGCGCGGCCTCGTCGAAATTGCGGCGGGGCTGGTAGCGGTTGGGGCGGATCTTGCCGACCGGGATCTTCTGCACTATGTCCCCGGAAATGTCGTTGTTCTGGACTTTGGTTATCAGGGAATCTATACCGCGGCCAAGGGCTTTTCTCATATTTTCTCCTTAAATTTCAATCATTTTTTGGAGGCTGAGCCTCCGACGGAGGCTCAGCCTCCGAGGTCGTACTCGAGCTCGGCTTCCTCGTTCACATAGAGGTTGGAGTTCTTGTAAACCGAAATATCCACGCCGCGGCGGGCGAGGAACTCCAGCGCCAGTTCCTTATAGGCCAGCGCGCCGCGCGAGCTGGGGTCGTAGACGAAGATAGGCTGCCCGTAGCTGGGAGCTTCGGCCAGGCGCACATTGCGCGGGATCACGGTCTTGTAAAGCCGCTCGCCGTAATACTTCCCGATCTCTTCCTTAACCTGGTTGGCGAGGTTGATGCGGGAGTCGAACATGGTGATGATGCCGCCATCTATCCTGAGGCCGGGGTTCAGGGCCTGGCGGATCTTCTCCACGGTGTTCATGAAGTAGGCGAGGCCCTCCATGGCATAGTATTCGCACTGCACCGGCGTCACCACGGAGTTGGAGGAGTTGAGAGCGTTCACCGTCAGGAGCCCCAGGGAGGGAGGGCAGTCTATGATGATGAACTTATACATATCCTTTATCTTGTCGAGGGAACGCTTGAGCACGGACTCCCGGGAGAACTCGCTCACGAGCTCTATCTCGGCGCCGGCCAGATTGTGGCTGGTCGGGACGATGTCGAGCCACTCCACGGAAGTCTGGTGCACCGCCGACTCTATGGGCGCCTTGCCGCAGAGCACGTCGTAAATGTTCTTATTGTTCTTGGTTATGTCCACCCCGAGCCCGGAGGTGGCATTGCTCTGCGGGTCGAAGTCTATGAGCAGCGTCTCATAGTCGAAAGCCGCCAGGGCCACCGCCAGGTTAATGGCGGTGGTGGTTTTTCCCACCCCGCCCTTCTGGTTAGCTATTGCCACTATTTCAGCCATATTGCTCCCTTATTAAGGAAAGTTTTCATGTGAAAACTTTCCCCCTGTAGCACTATTCTATAGTTTTGATCCCTTTAAGTCAAATACCGGCCGGATGTTTTCACGTGAAACCCCATCAAATCCTCTTCATGGTATTTTCAGAGGGGGTCTGTTTTCACGTGAAAACGTTACTCTATAAAGATCTCCACCTTGTCCCCGCCATCCTGCACATCCACTATCTTCATGGGCTCCTGGGAATCGATAGCTTCCTGTATTTTGCCCAGGTCCACATCATAACCCTTACTTGCCAGCTTGGACTTTATCTTACCCTCTATAAAAGGGGCCATGAACTTGGCCCAGGCCAGGGGAACATTGATATTGACCTTCGGCTCCTTGCCCCCCTCCTCGTATACCCGGATACGCAGCAGCCTGCCGCGCCCGGCGGCCGGCGCCTGCCCCTTGCCCATGGCCTCCAGCAGCTCCATGGCCTCGGCGGCCGAGATCTTTTTCTCCTCGAGAAGCTTAAGTATCCGCAGCTTTTCTTCGCTCATGGTATCCTCCTTACTCCAGGCCTTTCAGCAGGGCCACCGCTTCCTGGGCGGAGATCTCCCCCCGCTCCAGCCGCTCGACGACTTCCAGGCGGCGCTTCTTAACCTCGGCCTGCAGGCTGCCCAGGCCGAGGCGGTTCAACAGGGCCTCCAGCCTGGCCTTCACGGTCGGGTAAGAAATATTGAGCTGGCGCTCTACTTCCTTTATATTGCCGCGCGCCGCCAGGAACACGCGCAGGAAATTCTCCTCCTCGGCCTCCAGCGCCGCGAAACGCGGAAGGTCGAAACTTCCTTTTATTGTGGTCTTGCAGTCGGAGCAGCAAAGCTCGGTTACGACGAGTTTTCCGCTGCAGGCAGGGCATTTATAAGGAATATTCATTTTATTAATATATAACTTAATTTATTTAATTTAGTAATTGATTATTCAAATTATAACAGATGACTTTAAGATTGTCAATAGGAAAATAAAAGACCCGCAAACATGCGGGTCTTTTAAGGTACGGATAGCCTGTATATCAGGAATTACTCGGAAAGGGCCCGCGAAAGCCCCGTGAGCTCATCCAGGACGCCACGGACATAGGCGGCGCTGGCATGCCCCTCCAGGCTGAACACGGCCTTCAGCTCGCCGCCGTCGACAGAGAGCTCCTGAAAGCCATATTCCGTCGAGAAAACACGGCTTTTCGCCTTTGCCGCCTGCAGCGGCCCGGCCACCGCGCCGGTATTATCGGACATCACATTGTAGCCGTCCCAGTATTCAAGGGGGGGAAGTTTCGGCAGGCCGGTCAAATTGAAGCTCAAAATACCGTCGGGGCGGATCTCCAGGCGGGCGCCGCGCACGTTGGAGCAGCCGCAGAGCACCTCAAGGCGGAAATAGGCCGGGCTGGTGCGCCCTTTGTGGGATTGCGCCTCTTCCTGCTCCACGTTGATCTTCACCTCCACGCCATTGAATTCCCCGACGGAGTCGTACACGCCGTCGCGCGCGAAAAGCCCGCTCTCCGCGTCCCTGAGGCCCAATTCGCGCCCTATGGCCACGCCCTCGCGCCCCTGCTGGTATTTGAACCCGTAATAAGCCAGCGCCAGGCCGGCCAGCAGGGAAACGGCCGCCCCGACGGCCCAAGGCAGCCTTTCGCCCGCGCCGAAGTTGCCCGCCGCCAGCAGGACGCCGGTAAAAATGCCGCCCAGGACCAGAAGGAACCCCAGGAGCGCCACCGTACCCCGGACCAGGTTGCGCAGGCCTATGGCCCCGCCGTAAACGGCGTTGCCCACGATGATAAAAATAACGCCTCCGGGGATCATGGCGAAAGTTATGACGCCGCGCGCGTGAACGCCGTCGGGAGAAAAGAAAAAACCTATAAGCCCGACGACGATGATCGCGCCGCCCAGCAGATAGATCCAGCCCGGGGCTTCGTCCCGCGGCCGCGGCGCGGCGGCGCGGCGGGCGGCGTTGCGGTAGTAGTTGTCCGAAGGCGCGCGCGCCGGCCGGGAGAAAGAGCCGCCGGGCGGGGGGAATATGGCGGAAAGCACGAACAGCGCCATTCCGGCGAGCAGCATGCCGGCGGCGATCCAGCTCAGGAGCATGCCGTCGGAGCGCTTGGCGTAACCGAAAAGGATAATGGCGGCGAACATGAGCGGGTAACCCGCTTTCTTCAGGTTCTGCATGTAAGGATTATAGCAAGGAAAGGAGCGCGCCAAATAAAAAGGCCCGGCGAGGGCCGGGCCTTTTCTCGGTACCGAACGGGATCAGAAGTCGACGCCGCCGCCGGAGCCGTCGGGGTCGGAACCGCCGCCGCCCGAACCGCCGCCGCCGCAGCCGCCGTCGTCGTCGGTGTCGTCGGGCCCGCCGCCGCCGTTATCGTGGCCGCCGGAGCCGTCGTCGGTGTCGTCAGGTCCGCCGTTGCCCGGCCTGGGCTTGGCGGCCTTGGCGTAGGCCGTGTCGCAGAAAACGGCGGTGGTCACGGCGCCGTAGGCCAGCGCCAGGAAAAACAGGAAAAAAGCGGTCAAAAGTTTCTTCATTTTGCCTCCCGAAAATTATTACGACCCTGAAATTTTAGCAAATACCCGACGGGGAGGGGGGAACGAAAGGCCCCCGGCGCCGGCGTTTTCCGCCCTATTGCGCCGGGGGCCCTTGGACCCTTGGCCCGTCAAGACTTGCGCTAGCGGCCGACGGTCTTGGCGTCCACGGACACGAAGGGCATACCCCCGCCCACATAGTAGGGCAGCACGCCGTTCCACTTCTCGATGGCCTTGAGCTGGGCGTCCACCTTGCGCAGCTCTATGAGCTGGGGGGTTACCTGCTCTCGCTGCATGCGCAGGGCCTCGGCCTCGCCGCGGGACTTGGCTATGGCCTGCTCGGCGTCCTTCTTGGCCTTTTCCACCAGCTTCTCGGACATTTTGGCCTGCTGCTCGGCCACCTGCTTATCCTCGACGGCCTTCAGGAACTGGTCGGTGAAGTCCAGGTCCACCAGGGAAATGTCGGTTATGATGATCTCTTTTTCCTGGAGCTTAGCTTTCACCACGGCGTTAAGCTCCTCGACCAGGGCCGCGCGGTTGGCTATGATGGTGTCCGCCGAGTATTTGGCGGTTATGGCCTTGAACAGCTCCTGCGCTATCGGGTCCAGCACGGAGTTAACGTAGTCCTTGCCGAGGTTGCGGTAGATGCTGACCACGGTCTCCTTCTGGATGCGGTGGTTGATGGCCAGATGCGAGGTCATGGTCTGCAGGTCCTTGGAGAAGGCCTGGGTGCGGATGTCGGCGCGCTGTATCTGGATGGAGAACTTGGTGATGCTCTCGACGAGGGGCAGCTTGAAATGGATGCCCTCGCTGTAGGAGTCCACTATCGAACCCAGGCGGGTCTTGATGGCCACCTCGCCGGGGGGGACTATGAAGAAGACCGAGAAGGCCAGGATCAGCGCCGCCACGAAAATGACCGGCGCCAGCAGCTTGGCCGTATAATCTTTTTCCATATTGCCTCCGTTCTTGCTCTTGAATTCGTCCAGGATGCCTTTCAGGTCCTCGAAGAAGGAATTTTCCATAAGCGGAATTATATATTAATAGCGGGCCCCGGCATAGCGCTGTCAGCCGGCCCCATAATTGATTAGAATATAGCCTCCTATGAAAAATTTCCTCCGCTCCCATCCCGGCGTACCGCTGCTCTTCTTCCTGTCAGGCATAAGCGGCCTGGTCTACGAGACCGTCTGGTTCCGCATGCTGATAAGGGTATTCGGGTCCACGCTGGAAGCCACCAGCACCGTGCTGGCCGTCTTCATGGGCGGGCTCGCGCTGGGCGCGGTGCTGGCCGGCCGCCGGGCCGACCGGCTGCGCAACCCGCTCAAGGCCTACGCCGTCCTGGAACTGCTGGTGGCGGCCTCGGCGGTGGCGGCCACCCTGCTGATGGCCGGCCTGCCGGACTTTATAGCCCCCTTGCTGCCGCAGAGCGCGGCCGGCACCGCCGCGGCGCGGCTGCTGGCCTGCGCGGCGGTGCTGCTGCCGCCGACGGTGCTGATGGGCGCCACCCTGCCGCTGCTGGCCAGCTACCTCTCGGGCGGCCCGGCCGATTCCGGCGGCAAGATCTCGCGGCTCTACGCCCTCAACACCCTGGGCGCGGCGCTGGGTGTGCTCGCGGCCGGCTACCTGCTCATAGGGCACCTGGGCGAGAAGGCCACCGTGGCCGCGGCCGCCCTGCTGAACCTCCTGATAGCCCTGCGCGTATTCGCTTTCGCCCCGGCCCCGCGGGAAACCGCCGCCGCCGCGGCCGAGGCCCCGGCGCCGGCCCCGGCCGGCTACAGGCGCATGCTGTTCATAATGGGCGTTTCCGGCTTCACGGCCCTGGCCCTGGAAGTGCTGTGGGCGCGGTCGCTGGTGCTGACCATAGGCAATTCCGTCTACGCCTTCTCCGCCATGCTGGCCGTCTACCTGCTGGGCATAGCCCTGGGCAGCCTCAAGGCCGAAAAGCTCGCCGAAAGCGGCTCGGACCCGCTGCCCGCCCTGGCCAGGACCCAGGCGGCCATAGCGGCCCTGGCTACGGCCGGCCTGCTGCTCTTCTACCTGCTCGGCCGGGCCACCCTGCATCCCAAGTACCTCTATACCCCGCTCAACTCGGCCGGGGACATACTCTCGCTGTTCGGCTGGTCGCTGCTGCTGATCTTCCCGGTGACGCTGCTCATGGGCTTCTTCTTCCCGCTGGCGGCCCAGGCCGGAGTCAGGGCGGCCGGGCGCGTCGGGGCGGTGGGCTCCCTCTACGGGGCCAATACCCTGGGCACCATACTCGGCTCGCTGGCGGCCGGCTTCGTGCTGGTGCCGCAGCTGGGCACCAAGTTCAGCCTGCTGCTGACGGCCATGCTGGCCGCGCTGACCGGCGCCTTCCTGGCCTCGCTTTCCGGGGAGGAGGAGAAACGCCGCTTCGGGCCCTGGCTGGCCGGGGCCGCGCTGCTGCCGCTGGCGGCGCTGGCCCTGCCGGACCCGGTCTTCGACATCATCTACCGCCGCCTGGAGGCGAACAAGGCAGGCGAGCTGATCTACTACAACGAGGACAAGAGCGGGGCGGTGAACGTGGTCTTCTCGCGCGGCGGCCGCGCCAAATCGCTGTACATCAACGGAGTAGGCGTCTCCGGCAACGGGCCCGCCGGCAAGCTGATGTCCCATTTCCCGCTGCTCTTCCAGGAAGCCCCCAGGGAGATGTTCATCGTCGGGCTGGGGGCGGGCAATACCATGCGCTCCGGCGTGCGGCACGGCGTGAACGTGACCGTGGCGGAGCTGGTGCCCTCGGTGCGGGAGGCCGGGCCGCTGTTCGTCGACGACTGGCCGGAACTGCTGGCGGCCGGGCGCTTCCGGGTGCGGCTCAACGACGGGCGCAACGAACTGCTGCGCTCGCCCAAGCTTTACGACGCCATCATAGTGGACGTGACGCCGCCCATTTACAGCTCCGGCGCGGTGAACGTCTACAGCCGGGACTTCTTCGAGCTGGCCCGCCGGCGCCTGACGCCGGGCGGGATGCTCAGCCTCTGGATCCCCAAGCCCTGCTTCGAGAGCGACTACTACATGATGCTGCGTTCCCTGAAAGAGGTCTTTCCGCACGTCAATGTCTGGCATTTCAAGGGCCTGCCGGGCTTCCTGGCGCTGGCCTCCGGGACAGAGCCGGACCTGGACCCTAAGAAGCTGGAGGCGCGCATAAAGCGCGGCCGCGTGCGCGAGGAGCTGCCGCAGGTGACCCCGCGGCTGGTCAAGGACGCTCTTTTTATGGATACCCGCCAGGTTCTGGAAGCCGTGCTTCCCTACCCGGCGGTAACGGACGACAAGCCCTACACCGAGTTCCCGCTGGCGCGGTTTTTGGCCTTCTCCCCGGTCTGGAAGTGAACCCGGCCGTCTATGAGGTCGGCCAGGGCCAGGGCGGCGTCTATCGCCTTCCTGACGCGGTCCGTCTCCGGCCGGCCGGAATAGTTGAAAAGGAATTTAAGGCCGGCGGGCTCCAGCTTAAAATACAGAAGCCCCCTGTACGCGGCTGAATGCTCCCTGGTGCCGTCGGCCGCCCTCCCCAGCAGTTCGGCCGCCTCCGCCGGCGGACTGCCGCGCCTGACGCAGCCCTCCCAGCCCTTGACGTCTTTCAGCCGCGGGGGTAAAAAACCGAAAGGGCGCTTCAGCCCCAGGAAACTCCCGGGATAAACGGCCAGCCTTAACCCGCGGGGATTCCTGACCCGGCACAGGATATCCAGGAAGTAATTCTCCGGCCGGTCCCGGGTTTCCGGGCGCTGGTCTATATCCAGCAGCACCTCCGTCCCGCCGACGTCGCGCTTCATATTATAATTGCCGTCCCGCCTTAAAAGGCCGGTGTCGGCCGGAGAAAAACCGAGCGCCTCCCCTATCGCTTCGGCGAAAGGGTTCAGCCGGTAATTCATGCCGTAAAACACCCCGAACAGCCCCCCGCCGAACATTAAAAGCCCCAGGATCCGCCAGAGCCACAGGGGAGACATAAGCTCCAGGCCCATGAAGGCCAAAAGCGTCGTCATGAACCCGGCAAAGGCGGTTAGCGCCGAGACCCCGCCAATAGCCGTTTTCAGCTGATTGCCCTTTAGAAACCGGCCGGGGCTGTTTAAAAAGGCCCCGAGCACCCAGCCGAGGCCGAGAAGAGCGAGTACCAGGGAGCGCCAGGAAAAGTCGAAGAGGGCGAGAGAGAGGGCGCCTATCAGGAAGGCTATAACTCCGGAAAAGATCAGCGCAATTTCCATATCAGTCCCATCCCATTGAGTCCATTTCGGCATCCGAAGGAGGAGGGGCCTGCTCCACCCGCTCCTTTTTCTCCGGACCCGGCCCGGCCGCCCGCGCGGCGGCCGGCTTCGCGATATCGCCTTTTTTCGGCGAAGGATTTGGAACCGGCAGGCGGGTCAAGCCGGCGGACGCAGCGGCCTCCAGGGCGGCGGCGGGCACGGCCCAGTTGCGCCCGAAGCGAAGGGCGGGCAACTGCCCCTTCTTCACCTTTTTAAAGACGGCGATCCGGCTGAGGCCCAGCAAGGCGGCGGCCTCGGGTATAGAATAATATTCCCGCTCCATCCCGCATATGTTAACTTATGTTAACCATTTTTTCAACAGCCTCAACAACAAGACGAGAAATCAAGAAAAAACCTAAGCCCTAAGCCAATAGTTAACATATGTTAATCACTACAGACAAAAACCAAACCCGATCCGCGACAATACCATCCGGCAGGACCGATTATATAAGGAATTAAAAATTTATATACTATATTCCGCGCATGAAGATACTGATACTGGGCGGAACCAGCTTTTTCGGCAGGGAAACCGCGATCCGGCTGCAGCAGGCCGGGCATGAGGTGACCGTATTTTCCCGGCGCGCCCCGGTACCGGGCCTGCCGCTGGATATCCGGCAGACGCGCGGCGACCGCACGGTAGAGATAGACCTCAACCGCATGGCCACCGACCGCTGGGACGCGGTCATCGACAATATCTGCTACACGGCCGAGGACGCCCGCAAGGCCGTCGCCGTCTTTAACGGCAGGACCGGCCTCTACATTTACACCTCCTCGGCCTCGGTCTACTCCGTGCTGGAGGGCTCCTCCTCCCCTTTCAGGGAGACCCAGGCGGAACTCCTGTCGCTTAAACCGCAGTTAAAGGAAAAATACGCCTACGGCCTGGGCAAGTACGCCGCCGAGAAGGAATTCCTGGGCGCTTTCCTGGAGAAAAAATTCCCGGTCACCATCATCCGCCCGCCGGTGGTGATAGGGCCCAACGACCCCACCCTGCGCGCCTATTCTTACTGGCTGCGCCTGGCCGACGGGGGGCCGCTGTTCCTGCCGGGCTTCGCCTTCCGCAACCGCTTCGTTTTTTCCAAGGACATGGCGCGGGCCTTCGAGGCCCTGCTGCAGGCCCGCCAGCCCTACGGCCGCGCCTACAATATAGGCGATTCGGCGGACATGACCCTGGACGATTTCGTAAAGGTCTCGGCCAGGATCATGCACCGCGAGGCCGAAGTGCTGTACCCGGACTACGGCTGGCTCAAGGAGAACGGCTTCGACTTCGAAGCGGCGCCCTTCACGATGGCCGGGGATTTCGTGCTGGACATCGCCCGGGCCGGGCAGGAGCTGGACTGGGCCTCCACCCCGGCGGCGCAGTGGCTGGAGGAGACCATAAACTGGTATCTTCTGAGCTATACCGGGCCGGCGCCGAAAAATTACGCCGCGCGCAGGCGCGAGCTGGAGCTGGCGCAGAAATGGAAAACCAGACTATGAAAAAGAACACCGCCGCCAGGGCGAAAAAGATAAAGATCTTCCTGATGGACGTCGACGGCGTGCTGACCGACGGCAAGATGTACTACGCGCCCGGCAGGGGAGGGGCGCTGGTGGAGATAAAGGCCTTTCACTCGCTGGACGGCATCGGTCTGCGCCTGCTCAACCAGTTCGGCATCGTCACGGGCGTCATAACCGGGCGGGAGAGCCCCGGCACCGAGGAGCGCGCGCGCGGCCTGGGCATGAGCTACGCCTACCAGGGCTTCCTGTCCAAGCTGGACCCGCTCGATCGCATCCTCGCCGATACCGGCCTGAAGCCGGAGAACGTGGCCTACATGGGCGACGACTGGACCGATATCCCGGTGCTCAAGCGGGCGGGCCTCGCCTGCGCGCCGGCCAACGCCCTGCCCGAAGTAAAAAAGGCGGCGCATTTCGTCACCGCCAAGGACGGGGGCATGGGCGCGGCCCGCGAGGTCTGCGATTTCATACTGAGGAGCCAGGGGCACTGGAAAACCGTGATGGGCTGGGTGGAGAGCGCCCACTGGCCCGAGATAAAGAAAGACCCGATGAAAGTGGTGCGCTTTTCGGAAACCGGGAGGGGGAAATGAAGACTCTGCTTGCCGCTCTGCTGTTTGCCGCCGCTGCCGCCGGGCCGGCGCGGGCCGCCTTCGAGGACGAGGGCTTTTCCGAGGCCGCCGTCTCCACGGACACGGCCAAGAACGGGGAGGAGGAGGACGGGCAGACCCTCATCCAGGAGAACGACGAGGACCTGGCAGCCTTCATAACCGACTATATCCGCAAGGACATACAGCTGAAAGGCGCGTTCCTGATGGAAGATAAAACCACCAGGAAATTCCTGAAGCTCGCGCCATACTCGGTCTCGCAAAAAGCCGAGGACGGCGAGAACGGCGTGAAAAAGGTCAAGGCCGTCCTCGAAGACACCGCCGGCAGGAAATACGACGCCGTCTTCTACCTGCAGAGCGGCCCCTGGGGCGGCCTGGACATCTTCAAGATAGATCTTAAGGCCGCCGCGTCCAAGCCGGCGCCGGCCAAAAAGAAGTAGGAGGCGCTATGGGACAACTTTGGGCCGCTTTCGCCGCCGGCGTGATGTCTTTCTTCTCGCCGTGCATCCTGCCGCTGCTGCCGGCTTACCTGTCGATGCTGTCCGGCTTTTCCGCCGCCGAGATAGTGAAGGGCGACGCCAGGGTGGTGACGCGCAAGGTGGTGCTGAACGCGGCCATTTTCATAGCGGGCTTCACGCTGGCTTTCTCGCTGATGGGCGCGGCCGCCTCCAGCATAGGCGACCTGCTGGCCACCCACAAGGACCTGCTGATGAAGGTCTTCGGCGTCGTGATGGTCCTGCTCGGCGTGCACATGACCGGGCTCTTGAACCTCAACTTCCTCAATTACGAGAAGCGCTTCTCCATGCGCAACATAGCGCAGGGCCCGGCGGGCTCCTTCCTGATGGGCTTCGCCTTCGCGCTGGGCTGGTCGCCGTGCATCGGCCCCATCCTCGCCGTGATCCTGGGCATGGCCGCCGTCTCCGGCACGGCCGCCAAGGGCGTGGCGCTGCTGGCGGTCTACTCCGCCGGCATGGCCATACCACTGCTGATAGCCGCCTTCATGACGGCGAGGTTCTTCGCCTTCATGGCGCGCTTCAAGGCGGCTATGCGCTGGGTGGAAGTGGCCGCGGGCGTGATACTCGCGGCGGCCGGCGTGCTGCTCTTCTTCGACAAGCTGATGATCGTCGGCTGAAGCTTAAGGCGGGCGAAGGTATGGGCTCGCAGGGACAGCGCAGGCCCGAGCCTGCTTAAGCGCGAGGGCCGAGCAAGAGCGGCGTCCGCTATGCGGACGACCGCGTGCCCGGAGAGCCCATACCTTCGTCCGCCTAAGCAGTTATGAGAATTTACGCGAACCGGGTTTGACCAGCGGGACGCCGGCCCGGCACAGAGGGCAGCTCTCCGCCGGCAGCGCGGTGAGGGCCAGTTTCAGCAGGCTCTCCGACGGGAAGGGCAGAGCCTTCTCCCCCATGCGGTTTATCACCGAGGCCGCGCCGACCGTTTCGGCGCCGGCCGCTTTCACCACCGCCGCCGTTTCCAGCGTGGACTTGCCGGTGGTGAACACGTCCTCCACTATCAGCACCTTCGCCCCCGGCTTCAGGGAGAAGCCGCGGCGCAGCGTCATCGCGTTGCTCTCGCGCTCGGTGAAAATGAAAGGCAGCCCCAGGGCCCTGGCCGTCTCATGCCCGATGATGAGCCCGCCCATGGCCGGCGACAGTACCAGGTCCGGGCGCGGCCCTTTCCAGGCCGCGGCCAGCGCCGCGCCCATGCGCGCCGCCCAGCCGGTGTCGCTCAGCGCCAGCGCGCACTGCACGTAATTCGGGCTGTGCAGCCCCGAGGAAAGCAGGAAATGCCCGTCGAGGAAAGCCCCGCTGGCCTTGAGGTGGGCGGTCAATTCGGCTTCGTTCATTTCAGGTCCTTGAGCACCGCGGCGGCGGCCGCCGCCGGGTCCTCGGCCTCTATTATAGGGCGGCCCACCACGATGAAATCCGCTCCCGCCGCGGCGGCCTCGGCCGGGGTGACGGCCCGCTTCTGGTCGTCGGCGGCCGCGGCCGGGCGTATGCCGGGGGTAACGAGGCAGAGCTTCCCGCCGAAGAGCTTTTTCAGCGCCGCCGCCTCCAGCGGCGAGCAGACCACGCCGTCCGCCCCGTGCTCCAGGCCCATCGCCGCCAGGTACCTCACGGTCTTTTCTATGCCGTAGCGGAAACCGGCCCGGAACAGGTTATGCTCGTCGAAACTGGTCAGCACCGTGATGCCCCAGAGCTTGGGCCGCTTCTCCAGCTCCAGGCAGGCCTTCAGCATCTCGGCGCCCCCGGAGAGGTGCAGGGAGACCGAATAGACGCCCATGGCGCAGGCGTTGCGCACCGCCCCTTTCACCGTATTGGGGATGTCGTGGAACTTCAGGTCCAGGAAGACCTTGCCGCCCCGCTTGTGGACCAGGTCCACGGCGGCGGGGCCCGCGGCGGTGAAGAGCACCGAACCGATCTTGAAATATTTCACCCGCCCTTCCAGGCGGTCCAGCAGGCCCTCCGCCGCCTTCAGCGTGCGGGCGTCCAGCGCGACTATAAGTTCCGTCTTGGCCATTTTTATTTACCCGGCCGCCAGCCGTGGCGGTCCAGGTACTCCAGTATTTCCTTTACCAGGAAAGGGCCCTCGTAGACCAGGCCCGAATAGACCTGCACCAGCCGGGCGCCGAGCTTCAGCTTCTCCAGCGCGCCGGGCCCGTCGAAGACGCCGCCGCTGCCCATGATGGGCACCCGCCCCGCCGCGAGCGCCGCGGTCCTGGCCAGCACGGCGTTGGAGAGCTCGCGCAGCGGGCGGCCGCTGAGGCCGCCCTCGTAGGAGCGCCAGCGCTCGGGCACGGCGGAGCGGTTCACGGTGGTGTTGGTGGCGATCAGCCCGAACTTCATCCCGGCGGCCAGCTCCACCGCGGCCTCGAGCTCCGCCTGGTCCAGGTCGGGGGCGATCTTCACGAAGAAGGGCTTGGCCTTCTTCTGCCCGGAGGCGAAATCGAGCAGGGGCTCGACGAGGCGGCGCAGGCGCTCGCCGGCGTGCAGGGAGCGCAGCTGCAGCGTGTTGGGGGAGCTGACGTTTACCGCGAAATAGTCGCCGAAGGGATAGAGGGCGCGCAGCGAGCCCAGGTAATTGGCCGGGGCCTCGTCGATGGAGCAGTCGGAGTTCTTGCCTATGCTGATGCCCACGGGCACCGGCAGGGGGCCCAGGCGCTCCAGCGAGCGGGCCGCCTCCCAGGCGCCGGCGTTGTTGAAGCCCATGCGGTTGATGATGGCCCGGCTCTCCCGGAGGCGGAACAGGCGCGGCTTGGGATTGCCGGGCTGCGGGCGCAGCGTCACCGTGCCAAGCTCCAGGAAACCGAAACCGAGCCCGGCCAGGAAGCGCGCGGCCTCGCAGTTCTTGTCGAAGCCGGCCGCGAGGCCCACGGGGTTCCTGAAATGGACGCCGGCCACCGTCACCGGGATATCCTTGGCTTTCGCCAGCAGGCCGACCATGGAATTCAAGAGCGGCAGGGCCTGCGCGGCGCGGGCCCCCTTGATGACGGCGTCGTGCACCAGCTCAGGGTTGAGGTTGAAGAGCAGCTGCCTTATTATCCTGCGGTAGAGGAAGCCCATAGTTGCCATCCAATTCTAGCAAATGCGGCCGGCGCGCGCGGCCTTCAGGAAGCCCTGTAAGCGATACGCCCGCGCGCGACGGTCAGCGCCGGCCAGCCGCGCAGGCGGCGGCCTTTGAAGGGGGAATTGGCCGAGGCGGAGAAGAACCGCTCCGGCACGGGCCTCTCCCGGCGCGGGTCGAGGACGGCCACGTCGGCGTCGGAGCCGGGGCGAAGCGATCCTTTGCGGCGCAGGCCCAGCAGGCGGGCGGGGTTGCCGCAGAGCAGTTGGGCCAGGCGGCGGGGGCCGAGCCGGCCGGACAGCGCCAGTTCGGTCACGCAGAGCGGGGCCAGGGTCTCCAGGCCGACGACGCCGAAAGGGGCCTTGCGGAACCCGGCGGCTTTGGCGGCGGCGGCGTGCGGGGCGTGGTCGCTGGCCACCAGGTCTATGGCGCCGTCGGCGAGGCCGCGCAGCACGGCCAGGCGGTCCGCCTCAGCGCGCAGCGGCGGCTTCATCTTGAAGTCCGGGTCGGCCCGGCGCAGGTCGCGCTCGGAAAGGGCGAAATAATGCGGGCAGGTCTCTCCTGTAGCCGGCCAGCCGGCGGCCTTGGCCAGGCGCAGGGCGGCCACGGAGGCGGCGAGGCTGAGGTGCTGCAGGTGTATGGGCCCCGCCTGCGCCGAGGCCAGCAGGTCGCGCAGCACGGCCAGCCATTCGGCCCGGTCAGGGATGGCCGGCAGGCCCAGCCTGGCCGCGGCGCGGGGGTGGCAGACGCCGGGGCCGGTGACGGAAAAGTCCTCGGGATGGTCCAGCAGCGGCAGGCCGGCGGCGGCGGCCCCGCTGATGAGTTTCGGCAACAGCGCGGCCGGCAGCGCCCCCCCGTCGTCGGTGAAAGCGGAGGCGCCGGCGGCCTTGAGGGCCCCCAGGCGGCCCGGCCGCGCGCCCGAGCGCCCCGCGGTGGCGGCCGCGGAGAACAGCACCGTGACCGGGGCGGCGGCGGCGCGGCGGCGGTACTTGCGCAGCAGCGCCGGGCTGGCCATGGGCGGCCTGGTATTGGGCATCAGGAGGATAGTGGTTACGCCGCCGGCGGCGGCCGCCGCGGCGGCGCTGGCTATGGTCTCGGACTCCCCGCCGCCCGGCTCCCGGGCGTGGACATGGGCGTCCACCAGGCCGGGAAACACCCAGAGCCCGGCGGCGTCGAAAACTTCGGCGGAGGGGGGAGCGGCCAGGCGCGCGGCCAGGCGGGTTATCCTGCCGCCTTCCAGCAGCAGGTCGCCGCGCCGTTCGCCCAGCTCCGGGTCAACGAGCAGGCCGTTCTTTATCAGCAGCTTTCGCATTCTTGTCGGGGGCCGCGGCGGGAGCGCCGGCGCCGGCCTCCGAGGTTACGGTGACGAGGCGCAGGCCGAAAACTTCGGGCTTTTCCCGGTAGACGGCCAGCTGCAGGCCGGCGGCCAGCAGCAGCGCCGCCCAGGCCAGGCGCAGCGGCTTCTTGCCGGAGGCGGCCGCGGCCGCCCCGGCGGCTACGGCCAGCAGCAGGGTCGCCCCTATGGCCCCGTGCCAGACGGCCACCTCGCCGGCGGCCTCCTCGTTGACCCTGCGGCCGAGATAGAAATAGAGCAGCGCCGAGAAGACGAGGAAGGCGAAGAACATGTTCCGCCAGCCGCCGCCCTCCTTGTCCACCAGCACCTGCGTAAGGCGGCTCAGCCCCGCGGCGCCGAACAGGCAGGCCAGCGCGACGAAGACCAGGAAACCGCGGCGCACGTCCAGCGCCAGGCGCAGCTGCCCCAGGTCCCAGCCGCCGGGCAGGGCCAGGATGATCAGGGGTACCGCGGCGGCCGCCAGCAGCAGCGCGCCGGCGCCGAGCAGCCGGGCCCGCCGGCCGGGATTGTCGGCGGCGTAGGCCTCGGCGGCCCCCAGCGCCAGCAGGGCCAGGCCCTGCGCCAGGTGTATCAGGGTCGAAGCCCTGGTGAAATCGGAATAATCTATGGTCATTTGCGTTTACCTTTCCTCTGCCCGGCGCCCAGGTAGAAATACAGCCCCGCCAGCATGGCGGCTACGAACAGCAGCCAGGCCGGGCTGGAGTTGCCCCCGGCCGGGGCCGGTTCCGCGGCCGCGTCGGCGGCCTCGGCGGCGGGCGAAACCTTCGCGGGAACGGGCGCCGGCTTAGCCGCCGGCGGAGCGGAGACTTTTTGCGCCGCGGGTTTCTGGACCGGTGCGACCGCGTCGGCGGGCCCGGCGGCCGAAGCCGCCAGGAAAGGCGACAGCGCCTTCTTGGGGGCCGCGCAGGCTTCGGAACTCTTCTGGCAATCCTGCGCGTAAGCGCCGGCCGCGGAGAAGAATAAAAGGGAGGCGAGGAGGTATTTCATGGCTTGTTATAGGAGCGGAACTCGTCGGGGGAAAGGCGCGGCCGGGGGCCGGGGCTTTCGTCCGGGTAGCCCACCGCCAGCAGGACCTCTATCTTGGAGGACAGGCCCAGCGCCCTGGCGCCGGCCTTGGCGTCGAACCAGCCGATCCAGCAGGTGCCCAGCCCCTGCTCGGCGGCGGCCAGCGCGAAGTGCTCGGCCGCTATGCCTATGTCCACCAGCCGGAAATTGGTGTCCTGCATCTGGTTGCCCAGCCAGGCGCTCAGCTTGCCCTGGCGGGCCGTCACCAGCGCCAGCGCCGGGGCGGCGGCGGCGAACTTCGTCACCGAGTAAACCCCGGTAAAGGCCGCGGCGCAGAACTTCTCCTTCAGCTCAGGCTCGTCGAGCACTATGAACCGGTAGGGCTGGGCGTTGCAGGCGGAAGGCGCCAGGCGCGCCGCCTCCAGGCAGTAATCCAGCTTTTCTCTTTCCACCCGCCGCGGCTTGTACTTGCGCACGCTGCGGCGGCCGGCGGCCAGTTCCAGGAAGCGGTCGGTCATAGCCATATTTTATAATATAGATACACCGCTGGTGCCACGGAGAAAAAATGAAAGACTGGAAAGACGGCGTGAACTTCGCCATAACGGTATGCGACAGGGAAGGCAGGGTACTGGAGATGAACGGCAAGTCCCGGGCCACCTTCGCCAAAAGCGGCGGCGGGGAGCTGGTGGGCAAGAGCCTGCTGGACTGCCACCCCGAGCCGGCTAAAAGCAAGCTGGCGAAGATGCTCAAAGAGCCCTTCACCAACGCCTACACCATAGAGAAGAACGGCGTGAAGAAGCTCATCTACCAGACCCCGTGGCTCGAGGACGGCAAACCGGCCGGCCTGGTGGAACTCTCCCTGGAGCTGCCCGCAGACCTGCCCCACTTCGTCCGCAAACCCTGAACCCGCCGCGGCAGAGGTGGCTATCGGATTGCTTTAGGTCCGGGCTGCCGACAGGGGCTCCAAAACCGGAGTCGCGCACACCGTGCGCGCTCCTGTTTACCTCGGCCTCGGCGCTTACGCAAGCCTCGGCCTCCGGAAACTTTTTCCGCCCCTATCGACAGCCCGTCCCCGGTTTAAACGATATTTACTTGATTATTACAGCGCTGAACTGCGCTGGAAGCGGCGGGCGATGTCCGCCGCGGAAAGGTGGAACAGCGTCGGGCGGCCGTGCGGGCAGTGGTGGCCGTCCTTCGCCTTCTTCAGGTCTTCCATCAGCCGCAGGGCCTCCTGCGGCTTCACGAAATCGTGCGCCTTTATGGACTTCTTGCAGGCCATCGTCGCCACGATGTCCCGCTTCATGTCCTCGGCCGCCTTCTGCGGCTCGCCGAGCACCTCCGAGAGGTAGCCGAGGAACTCCGAGAAGGCCTGCGGGTTGAAATAGAACAGCGCCGGCGCCGCGCGCAGCAGCGCCGTCGTGGGCCCGCGCTGGTCCAGCTCGAAGCCCGCGCCCTTCATCCAGTCGCGCCACTTCAGAACCGTCTCCATCTGCGAACGGGAAAGCTCCGTCTCCAGCGGCACCAGCAGCGGCTGCACCCTGATGGCGCCGCGCGAGAACTCGTCGAGGTATTTCTCGAACAGCACCCGCTCCTGGGCGGCGTGCTGGTCCACCACCAGCAGCCCGCTCTCGCATTCGAAGAGCAGGTAGCTTTTGGCGAGCTGGCCGATATAGTTCAGGTCCTTGCCCCGCCAGTCGGCGGGGGCGGCCGGGGCGGCTCCCGCCTGGGGCTCCGCCGCGAAAAGGCTGCCCGTCTCCGGGGCCGGCGCGGCCGTGGCGCCGGCCGCGGCCTCGCGGTAGGCGGGCACGTCGGGAGCGGCGAACTTATTATCACCGGCCGGGGCCGAGAACTGCACCGCCGCGGTCTGCTTGCTGAGCAGCTCCTCGTAAACCGTATTTGAAATGGTCTTGAAAATCTCGTTCTCGGAGGAGAACTTCACGTCGCGCTTCTGCGGGTGGATATTGGCGTCGAAAGCGCCGGGGTCCAGCTCCACGAACAGGGCGCAGGCGGGGTGCTTGCCGACGAGCATGTGGCCATAGCCGCGGTACAGCGCCTGGCGCAGCAGGGCCGAGCCCACCGGCCGGCGGTTCACGAAGAAATGCTGGTTCGCGCGGGTGGCGCCGAGCGCGTCCGGGCGGGAGACGAAACCGTACACGGCCATGCCCGCCGCCTTGCCCTCTATGCGGGCCAGGCCCCCGTAGACGTTCCTGCCGAAAATGACCGAGGCGCGGTGCTTGAGGTTCTCCCACATCCCTCCGGGCAGCGCCGGCAGCGACAGGATCTCCGCGCCGTCGATGACCAGCCGGAAGGCCGCGCCCAGGTTGGCCAGCGCCGCCTCCTCCACCGTCTTTATCAAATGCGCCCGCTCGGCCGCGTCGCTCTTCATGAACTTGGCGCGCGCAGGAGTATTGAAGAACAGGTCGGCCGCCTCTATGGTGGTGCCTTTCACCGGCGGGGCGGGGACCTCGGCCGTGACATGGCCGCCCTCGCCCTCTATGCCGTAGCCGGAATCGGCCCCGGCCTTATAAGAGGTCAGTTTCAGGCGGGAAACGGCGAAAATGGAATACAGGGCCTCGCCGCGGAACCCGAAGGTGGCGAGCGAATACAGGTCGTCGAAATCGTTCAGCTTGCTGGTGGCGTGCCGGCCCAGCGCCAGGCGCAGGTCCTCCCTGTCCATGCCGCGGCCGTCGTCGTGCACCCTGATGAGCCCGCGGCCGGCCTTCCTTATCTCCACTTCGATCCTGGAGGCCCCGGCGTCCAGCGAGTTCTCCAGCAGCTCCTTGAGCACCGAGGCGGGGCGTTCTATCACCTCGCCCGCGGCGATCTTGGAGACCACGTCTTCTGGCAGGACCTTTATTTCCGGCATAGGGCTATTTTACCAATGTTGCGCTCAGCTGAAAACCTTGTAGGACGTCATCAGGAAGTTGACCAGGCCGTGCAGCATGATGTTCACCGGCAGGCGCCGCTCGCGCTCGTAAACCCAGGCCAGGTAGACGCCGACGGGCAGGGTCACCGGAGCGCCCCAGCCGTGGAACACGGCGAACAGCAGCCCCGACCAGAAAGCGCTGGGCCAGAAGCCGTAGCGGCCCCGCAGGGAGGCGAACACTATGCGGCGGAAGAAGAGCTCCTCGGCTACCGGCGCGACCACGCAGGCGCTTAAAAGCAGCAGGCCGAAACGGAAGGCTGACACCGACAGGGCCTTGGCGCTGGCCGTCTGGGCCGCGCTGGTGGCCGACACTTTGTCCATGGCGCCCAGGAAGCCTTCGCCCATAAGCGCGTAAAAGGCGAAAAGCGCGGCGCCTATGGCCAGCAGCACGGCGGCGTAGCCGGCCAGGTATTTCAGGGCCTTGAACAGGTCCGGGACGGCGTTAGCCTGCCAGTCCGCCCAGGCCGCGCGGAAGGAAACCCCGAGGCCGGACAGGGCCCGCCATGAAAGCCAGGCGCTGAGGAGAAAGGCCGGGATCATGACCTCGTAGGTATCCGGCCTGAAGCCGAAGCGGTCCGCGGCTAAGCTGGCAAGCAGCAGCACCGCCACCTGCGCGGCGAAGATCACGGCGATGAAAACGCCGAGCTCCGCGAGGCTGCCGCAGGTCTTGATTCCGGCGAAGGGGTTGGGCTTATCCATAAAAAAGGCCCGGGCCTGGGCCCGGGCCGGCTTTGGCGCGGTTCAATACTGCGGCGGGGGATAGACCGGGCCGGGCTGGCCGGCCCTGGCCACGTAGTCGAGCGAGTAGGTGTAGTCCCCGGCGGAGCCGCTCACCGCGCCGCCCACCACGGGCAGGCCGGCGGCTTTGAACTCGGCCTTCTTCGCGGCCAGGGCCTCCTCGGCCTCCCTTTCGAAGGTGAAGGTCTCCTGCGCCTGATAGGTCTGCACCGCGGCGGAGGGCACCGCGCCGCCGGGCTGGTA
>CAYSYJ010000013.1:0-24021 GCA_964435105.1 uncultured Elusimicrobiaceae bacterium | reverse complement strand
GACGCCGCTTTCAAGGAGATCTCCGGCGCGCCTTCCGGGCCTTTCGAGTCCATGGATTTCGCCGGGCTGGACGCCGATTACCGCTCGACCGAGGTCATCTTCGAGGCGCTGGGCAAGCCCGAGCGCCTGACGCCCCCCGCCACCGAGCTGCGCCTGGTGCAGTACGGCCAGCTGGGCCGCAAGTCCACCATCGGCTTCTATATCTACGAGGAGGGGCGCATAGTCGGGGAGAACCCCATCCTGCCCAACCTGGTCAAATACCTGGGCCTCAAGAAGATCACGAAAGAGGAGACCTTCGCCGAGATCATGCGGCCGGTGGTGGAGGAGGCCAAGCTGCTCGCCTCCGAGATCATGGCCTCCGAGTACGACGTGGAGACCGCCATGAAGCTGGCCATGGGCTGGCCCAAGGGGCCTTTCGCCTACAGCCGCGAGATGGGCGACATGCTGGTGAAGAAAAGGGTCTCCGAGTTCGACCGGCTGGACACTTTCTAGGGCCTTATGCCGGGCAAACTGCGGGACCTGCTGCTGTTGCTGTTCTGGGGGGCCGAAAAGGCCTATACCAAGGCGGACGTGCGCGTGATCTACGCGCCAGGCGGCAAGCAGCGCGTGGTCATCGTGAAACGTTCCGACGGCGCTTATTTCTTCAGGGAAGAGCTGTTCAACGACAAGCTGCTGGACATGAGCTGGGAGCCGGGCGCCTGCGGCCCGGAGGGCGGCTGCCGTTCGCAGGGCGACGCCGAAGCCGCGGCCCGCAAGGCGCTGGCCTGGCTCTGGACCGTCCAGGAATAAACCTTAATATTTTTTGGCCGACCGCACGGCCCAGCGCAGTTTGGCGCAGGCCGAGCGCGGGTTGGAACGCCTCTCGGCCGCCGAGGGGCGCTGGGGCGTCTGCGAGACCGCGGAGTAAATCCCCTCCGCCTCGCCTTTGAAGAAGGCCTTTTTCACCCGGCGGTCCTCGCCCGAGTGGAAAGTGAGTATGGCCGCGCGCCCGCCGGGCTTGAGCGCCCAGGGCAGCGCCTCCAGGAAACGGTCCAGGGCGCTGAATTCCCCGTTCACCTCTATGCGCAGGGCCATGAAAACGCGCTGCAGCGATTTCTTTATCAGGTCCTCGCCCAGTTTGGCGTGGGCCGCCTTCAGCCCGCCGCGCACGGCCCCGGCCAGCTGGGCCGTGGTCATTAGGTGGACGGGCGAGTCCTTGATGGCGGCCGCTATGGTGGCGGCGTGGGGTTCGTCGGCGTTCTCCTCCAGGATGGCCCGCAATTTATCCGCCGATACGGCCTTGATGAGCTCGGAGGCCGGCGCGCCGCGCTCCGGGTTGAGCCGCAGGTCCAGGGGGCCGTCGGCCTTATAGGTGAAGCCGCGGTCCGGGTTGTCGAGCTGCATGGAGGAGACGCCCAGGTCCGCCAGTACGCAGTCGAAGCCGCCTCCCGCCTCGCCCAGGAGGCCCAGTATGCCGGCGTAATTCATCTTCCTTATGACCAGTTGGTCCGGTCCGAAACCTTCGGACCGCAGCCGCGCCTCGGTCTTGGGCAATTCCACCGTATCCACGTCCACCGCGAACAGCCGGCCGCCCGGCAGCACCCGCGGCAGCAGCTTGCGCGCGTGGCCGCCGTAGCCCAGCGTGGCGTCGAAGGCCGTCTCGCCCGGCCGCGGCTTCAGTATTTCCAGGATCTCGTCCACGCAGATGGGCCGGTGGGTGCCGGCCGGGGTGAGGCCCTTGGCGATGATATGCTCGACCTGGTCCGCGTATTTGGCGGGGTCGAGCTCCTTGTATTTCTGGTCGAAACGGCGCGGGTGCGTACCGCCGTAGCGGACGCGCCTTTTATGGGGCTTGGGGGGTTCGGGGGTATCCGTCATGGCAAAAAAGGGCCGCCCGCGCTAACGGGCAGCCCTCTCTTGTCCCTGCGCCGTCTTACTTCAGGTGCTTGGAAACGAGGCCGGTCATCTCGAACATCGTGACCTGCTTCTTGCCGAAGATCTTCATCAGCTTGTCGTCGGCGTTGATGTTGCGCTTGTTGACCTTGTCCTGCAGGCCGTTCTTCTTGATGTAGTCCCACATCTTCTTGACGACTTCGGTGCGGGGGAGCGGGTTGCTGCCCACGATCGCGGCGAGGTCGGCCGAGGGGGTGAGGGGTTTCATGAACTGGGGGTTTGCCATAGTATTTCTCCTTAAATTGACCGTTGCCCCCTTGCCGGGGGCTTCTATGCCCTTATACTACCAAATTACCGGGCTCTTGGGTTTGTTTTAGGTCAAGCGGCCCTGCCGCAGGCCAGGTAGCCCATCAGCCGGTAGGCCAGCTTGGCGGCGGCCATTTCCGTGATGTTGGAGCCTTTTACCGGGGCCGTTTCCACTATATCCACGCCCACCACGCGTTTCTTGAGGCAGACGGCCTTGAATAGGCGCAGGGCGTCGTGCCACAGGAAGCCCCCGGGCTGGGGGGTGCCGGTGCCGGGCATCACGGACGGGTCGAAGCCGTCCACGTCTATGGTGAGATAGACCGTGCCGGTCAGTTCGCGCAGCACCTCGCGCTCGAGCTTCTTGAAGTCCAGGTTCTCGTGCATCAGGTGGGTCTTCACGTTGCCGGCGTTGTGGTACTGCTTTTCGTCGTGGCCCACGCTGCGGATGCCCACCTGCACCACCCGGTTGGTGCGCGAGGCCGGGTGCAGCGCGCAGGCGTGGCTGCGGCGCTTGCCGTAGTAGGAGAGGCGCAGGTCGGCGTGCGCGTCGAAATGCAGGATGGAGAGGTCCTTGTGGCGGCGGATGAAGGGCGGCAGCAGGGCCTGGGTCACGCTATGCTCCCCGCCCAGGAAGAAAGGGATGCCCCGGGTGGCGCCCAGCATGGCCTCCACGGTGTTTTCCAGCCTTTTGAAGAAAGCGGGCTCGGAACCGGCGCAGTTGACCGGAGCAGCGGTGAAGACGCCGCGCTTCCAGGTCTCCTCCTTAACTTCCTCGTCCCAGAGCTCCAACTGGGGGGAGGCCGCCAGGATGGCCGCCGGGCCCCTGGCGGTGCCGCGGCCGTAGGAAACGGTGCGCTCGTAAGGGACCGGCAGCACGGCGAAGGCCGAATCGCGCAGGGAGGCGCTGGTGCCGGCCAGGAACTGCCTTTTGGCTCTTTTGAAGGTGATGTTCATCGTCATATGTAAAAGCCCGGGCCGCTGCGGCAGGCCCGGGCCAGGCGGGGCCGGGCCTTCAGAATATGAAGACGGCGGCGGCTACGGTGGTGGTCCAGACGCCTTCGCTGCCGATGGCGCTCTGGGTGATGTTGGAAGCCTTAACGATCTTGCCGCTGAGCTTCCAGATCTCTTCCTTCTGGTCCCAGGTGGTGTCGCTGCCGAATTCCACGCCCTGGATGGTGGATAACATCATGGCGGCGAGGTCTTCGGCGTAGTCGCCGGTCTTCTCATCGGTCTCGCCGAAGGTGTGGTGTTCGGAAATATAGCCGTAATGGCCCCGGTCCTTGGGCACGGCCAGGCCTATGGAGGAGGCGATCAGCCGGTGGTTCTCGTTGATGGCGTTGCGGCTCAGCACGCAGTGCACGATCTGCCCGTCGTGCAGCTTCTCCAGGCCCTTCTGCCGCGGGATCACCTTGCAGTACGGGGGGAAGATGCTGGAGACGTGCACCAGGTTGTACTTGGCGATCTTGGCGTCGCGCAGGGCTTCCTCGAAACTGGCCAGCTTTTCCTTGTGGCGGCCGAGGCCCTTGGTCAGGAATACTTCTTTGGGAACGAGGTTTAGCATGGAATAATTATATTAAATAGGCGCGTAAAAAAATACCGCGGGCGCGGGCCCGCGGCATTCTTTCCCGGCTCGCGCCGGCGTCACTTCCTGTAGTTCACGTGCACGACCTTCGCCGGCGGGAAGCCGTTGAAGTAGGTCGAGGACGAGTGGGCGTAAGCGCCCATCATCGGCGCGTACATCAGCTCGCCCAGCTGCAGGTCGGTCGGCAGCGGCATGGAGGTGGAGATCACGTCCAGCGCGTCGCAGGTGGGGCCGAACACGCTGCAGTTCTCGACCTTCTTGCCGTTGCGGAAGGCGTACAGGTTGACGTGCTGGTGGTCGAAGATGATGCCCGAGTACGTGTGGTAGGCGCCGTCGTTGACGTAGTAGCAGGTCTTGCCGTCGCGCACGGTCTTGCCGTTGATGCGCACCACGGAGGTGCCGGCGCTGGCGATCATGAAGCGGCCCGGCTCGGCCAGGATCTCCATCTTCGGGTCGGGGAACAGGCGGTCCAGCTCGGCGTTGATCTTGCCGGCCAGCTCCTCGAAGGGCTTCACGCTGGAGTCGTAAGCGGCCGGGAAGCCGCCGCCGATGTCGAGCAGGTTCATCTTGTCGTAGCCGCGGCTCTTGGCCTCGGCGAAGATGTCCGCGGCGAGGTTGATGGCCTGCACGTAGTTCTCGAAGTTGGTGGTCTGGCTGCCCACGTGGAAGCTGAGGCCTTCCACGCCCAGGCCCTGCTTCACGGCCTCGAGGATCAGGTCCACGGCCTCGCCGGGGGCGGCGCCGAACTTGGAGGAGAGCTCCACCACCGCGCCGGTATTGGGCACGCGGATGCGCAGGCACAGGCCCGCCTTGGGGGAGAACTTCTTCATCTTGCCGATCTCCTCGAAGTTGTCGTAGGTGACCAGCGGCTTGTACTTGTTGAGCTCCTTCAGCGTCTCGTACGGCTTGATGGGGTTGGCGTAGATGATCTTGTCCCAGATCCAGTCCTGGCGCTTCTTGTCGGGCATGCCCTTGATGTTCTCGTGCACGATCTTGAACTCGGGCATCGAGGCCACGTCGAAGCTCGCGCCGCACTTGTAGAGCGTCCGGACTATCTCCGGCATGGGCTCGCACTTGACGGCGTAGTAGGCCTGCACGCGCGGCAGGTGCTTCTTGAACTTGGCGTAGTTCTTCCTTATCTCGTCGTGATCGACGATGAAGAGGGGGGTGCCGTGCTTCTTGGCCAGGTCCTGCATCTGTTTCTTTGTGATCATACTTTTAGTCCAGTTACCTCCGGTTTCCCGTGATTATTTTACCGCAAAGCCAAAGAGCGGGCCCGGCTTTCGCCGGGCCCGCGATCCGCTCTTCAGTCGCCGTCGGTGATCAGGAAGTTCTTGAACTGCCAGGGGTCCTTCCTGTCCACGTACGGGTTGTTGAAGCCCTTGAAGGCGTTGGTGTAATGCTTCAGGGGGTTCCAGTCGGAAGCCGCGGAGTGCAGCTTGCCGAGCCAGGGCTTGGCGATCTTGAGCACGTAATCGTGCGGCAGGTCTTCCGGCACGCAGACGCCTTCCTCCGGGTTGTCCATCATCCACATCGCGGCGGAAAGCACGCCGATGGCGACCTGGATGGTGGTGGCGTTCTGGTGCGGGATGAGCTTGCGGCTCTCGTCGATGCCGAGGATCGTCCCGGTCCACCAGGCGCTGTACTCGTGGCCCATCAGCAGGGCGCCCAGGGTGTCGTAGCCGCTGGTGATCTCGTCGCCCAGGATGCGCACCTTCTCCTGCAGTTTGTAGTCGTAGCCGCGCAGCTCGTTGAGCGAGGCGATGGCGGAGTCGGACGGGCAGTAGGCGTAGTGCACCGTGGGGCGGTACACGGCCTTGCCCTTCTTCCAGACGGTCAGCCTGTCGCTGAGGGTAAAGGCCTCGCCGTGGCGCACCAGCATGCCGTGGATGCAGTAGTTGGGCACCCAGGTGCTGATCCAGGTGTTCATGCCCATGCGGGCGATGCAGATCTGGTTCTTGGGGCCGCTCTTATGCTCGCAGGCGAAGGGGGGGAGCGTCTTCTCGTGCGTGCCCCAGCCCAGCTCGGCCGGCGCCACGCCTTCCTCGCGGAAGCCCTCCACGCTCCAGGTGTTGACGAACTCGTCGACCTGCTTGGGCTTGTTCGTGATCTGCGTGTCCCTTTCGCTGACGTGGATGACCTTCACGCCCAGGTTCATGGACAGCTCGTTGAAGACCTGGTCCTTGACCAGCTGCTTGAGCTTCTCGGCCCTGGCGCCCTTGGCCTTCTTCTCCGCGAGCAGGCGGTTGGCGATGTCGATGAGGCCCTTCTTGGCGAAGTGGGAGATCAGGCCGGGGTTGGCGCCGTGCTCGATGACGGCCGTCGGGCCCGGGGTCTTCCACCCGGCGATCATCTTGCGCATCGCCATGTGGCGCACGTAGAGGGTGCGCTCGGTGGGGTGCTTCTTGGCGGCGTCCTTGTAGGGGTCCCACAGCTCGGTGGAGGTGTTGACGTAGAGCACGCCGCGGTCGTGGCACCAGGTCAGGATCTCGCAGGCGTCGATGTTCCAGGCCAGGTCTATCAGCAGGTCGCCGGCCTTCAGGTACTTGGACAGGGTGGCGCCCATGTTCTGCCTGGTGACCTGGTGGCGGACGTACTTGACGCCCTTGGCCAGCATCGGTTTGAGCGCTTCGCGCTTGTCCTCGAAATCCATCACCGTGATGTTCTTCGCGGGGACTTTGACCAGCTTGAAGAGCATCGGCAGGGCGCACTGGGCCACGGAGCCGTAGCCTATCATCAGTATTTTGTTGTCGAATTTTTTCATTTCAGATTTCACCGCCTTGCTGTATTGAACTCCGTTCCCGCGCGCGAGATTTTCGCTCCGCGGGAGTTAAATTATATACAAATATTCCCGGAAAATAAAAAAGCACGACGGAAGTTTTACGTCGCGCTTTTTCGCGGCTCCGCCCGCGGAAAAAAGGGGGGTTAAGCGCCCTTGTCCCTCAGGCGGTCCTGGTAGTCTTTTTCGAGGCGCTCGCGCGCCTCTTTGAAGCGCTGGGCCAGCTCCGCTTCGCGGGCGGCGTAGTTCTCCTGCAGGGCGGCTTCGCGCTTCTGCAGGTCGCTCACCAGGCGCTGCTCCTGCTCCAGCAGGCCCTTGAGCTTGGCGCGCTCCGACTCCAGCTGGGAGGCGCGCATGCGCTGGTCGTCCTCCAAGTCCTTCTTGCGGGCCTCGAACTCGGCGCGCAGCTTGGAGGAGAGCTCCTCCAGCCGGGCGTTGTGCGAGCCCAGGGCCTGGTTGAGCTCGGCGTTGCGGCGCTCCAACTCCTCTTTGAGGCGGCTGACGTTCTCGGCGAGGGAGCGGTCGTCCTCGGCCTTGGCGGCCTTTTCGGACAGCAGGGCCTGGTAGCTGCTTTCCAGCTGCGCCTGCCGCGCCTCCAGGGCCTTCTCCTTGACCTTCAGCGCCGCGTTCATGGCGGCGTTCACGTTGCGCTCGCGCTCCAGGTAGGAGGCCTCCAGGTCCTTCGCCTGCGCGGCCAGCCTGGCGTCGAAATCGTCCTTGACGAACTGCAGCTTCTTGAAATACTCCTCCTGGTCGGCCTTGCGCGCCTCGTCGGCGCGGCGGGCCAGGGAGGTGATCTGGGAGAGGTAGTTCTGCTCCACCTCCTTGAGGCGGTCCAGGAACTCCTTTTCCAGGGCCTGGCGCAGGTCGCGCGCCTTGGTGAGGTTCTCCTGTATGAGCTTCTGGCGCTCCTTCTCGCTCTCGTCCAGGCGGCCGGTCAGCGATTCCAGGTCGCCGCGGGCGGCGGAAAGCTCGGCGGCGGCGCCCGCCGCCTCGGCCGAAGACTTGGCCAGGCCGTCCTCCAGGGCCTTGACCCTGGCCGCCATGTCCTTCTCCTTGAGCCTGAAAGTCTCCTCCAGGTGGCGGGAGGAGGAGTCCGCGGCCTCCTCGGTGGCGCGGCGGAGTTCCTTCTCGCGCAGTTCGTAAAAATTTTTGAGCTCGGCTTCCCGGCGGGCGGCCTTCTCCCTTTCCTCGGCCCGGGCCTGCTCGTCGCGGCGGGCGGCCTCGGCCGCGAGGGCCTCGCGCTCCTCCTCCCAGGCCTTGCGCGCGGCCGCGGCCTGGGCTTTGAGGGCCTCGGAGCCGCGGCGGAAATTCTCGGTGACCTCGGCCTCGCGGGCGCGCAGGGTGTCCAGGAAGCCGGCCTCCAGCTCCGCGGCCCGGCGGCTCATGGCCTCGCGCTCCTTCTCCAGCGCCTCTTCCTTGATCTTGAGCTGGGCGGCCAGGCGCGCGCTTTCCGCGGCCAGGCGCTCCGCGTAGGAGACCTTGGCTTCTTCTTCGCGCCGGGCCAGGTCGGCCTTAAGGCGTTCGGCGCGCTCGCGGAATTCCTCCTCGAGCTTGCCGCGCTCCGCCTCGATGCGGGCGCGCTCGGATTCCAGCAGGCCGTGGGCCTGGGAGTCGCGGGCCAGCAGGGCCTCCTTGACGCGGAGGTTCTCCTGCTGCAGGGCGTCCGCCCGCGCCATGGCGGCGTCCTTCTGGGAGGTCAGCGAGGAAAGCTGCAGTTCCAGGTCTTCGTATTTCTTGGAGAGGTTCAGTTCCTTGATCTTGTAGGATTCTTCCAGGGACTGGCGCAGCAGGGCGGCGCGTTCCTCGAAGCCGCGCTCCAGCTCCAGCTGCTTCTCCTCCAGGATGGCCCCTATGCGGGAGCGCAGCTCGGCGAGCTCCGCCCGGCCGGCGGCCAACTTCTCCTCGCGTTCCTCTATGGCCTTGAGGCGGCGTTCGGATTCGGCGGCGAAGTCCGCCATGCCGGCGGCGAAGCGCTGCTCCAGCGCCTTCTCCTTACGGGCGAGGGAATCCTTGTCCCGGGCGGCCTCCTCGCGCAGCTCGCGGGCCAGCTGGTCGTGCTTTTCGGCCAGTTCGCGCTCGCGGGCCAGGTGGCGGGAGTTGAGGTCCCGGGAGGCGGCCTCCAGGGCGGCCTCCTTCTGCGCGTAGAAACCTTTAAGTTCGGCGAATTTCTCCTCCCAGCTGCGTTCGCGCAGGTCCAGCTCGCCGCGGGCCTTGGCGAGCGCCTCTTCCAGGCGCTGGGCCCTTTCCTTATATTCCGCCTCGGTGGCGGCCAGGCGGTGGGCGGCCTTCTCCTCCAGCAGGCGCTTGTTCTCCTCCAGCCAGGAGGTGTAGTTGGCGTAAAGGTCCTTCTCGCGCTTGGCGAACTCGGAGTTGAGGCGGTCGTTGAGGGCCTTGAGCTCCTCGACGCGCTCGCGGCGCATCTGGCTGCGGATCTCCTCGGCGGCCAGCTCCTCGCGGCTCTTGAGGTCGGCCTCCTGCTGGGCCAGCTTCTGGCGCCAGAGCTCCTCCATCTGCCGGGCGCGCTCCTGGGCCTCCTTCTGGGCGGTCTCGCGGCCCAGCTTGAGCTCCTCTATGAAGGTCTCGCGCTCCAGCTTGAAATCGGCTTCCCGCTCCTCCTCCCATTTGCGGAAGAGGGCCTCCATCTCAACGCGGAGGTTCTTTTTCTGGGAGGCTACCTCGGCCTCCTTCTTTTCGATGTCGGCCTTGAGCAGGGCCCGCTCGGCCTCGAACTCACCGCGCTGGCGGCTCACGGCCTCGTCGAGCATGGCCTGGTACTTCTGCCACAGGGCGGATTCTTTCTCCACCAGCAGGCGGGCCAGGGCCTGCTCGCGCTTGGCTATGCGCTCCTCCTGGGCCCTCATCAGCGCCTCGAACTCGGCCTCCTTGGCCTTGTTGTTGCGCTGGATCTCGTCGAAGCTGCGCGACCGCGTGGACGCCACCTCCAGCTCCTTCTCGCGGAGCTCGGAGGTCAGGCGCAGGATCATCTTGGCCGAGTCCAGCTCGGTCTCCTTCAGGATGTCCTCGAAGTCGTGCTCCGGCAGGTTCATAATCAGCCGTTGTGCCCCTTGGAGTTGTCCCGCGCCAGGCGGTTGCGCTCCTCTTCCAGCTCGCGGAACTTGGCGGCGAATTCCGCCTGCAGCTCGGCGCGCAGCTTGTCCAGCCCGGCGCGGCTGCGCTCGAGCTCGGCGTAATAGTTCTTTTCCAGTTCGTCCTTGCGCGCGGAGAACTCCTCCTCGCGGCGCAGGCGGTCGGCGCGGTTCTTGGCCAGTTCCTCGTCGAACTTCTGGTTGAGCAGGGCCTCTTTCTTCTCGAAGTCGGCGCGCAGGGCCTGGCGCTCCGCGTTGAGCACCTCCATCTTGCGGGACTCCCAGACGGCGCGCTCGGACTGGACCTGGGCCTGCAGCTTGTCGGCCAGCTCGGCGTACTTGCGGTCCAGGTCCTTCTCGCGGCGGGCCATGCCGCTTTCCAGCTCCTGGCGGCGTTTCTCCAGGGAGCGGTCGGCCGCGGCCATGGCGGTCTTCTCGCGGGCCATGAAATCGGCCTCCAGGCGGGCCTGGCGGTCCGAGACCGAGGCGGCCAGGGCCTGCTCGCGGCTCTTGATCCTGGTTTCCAGGTCGGCCTTGCGGCCCTCGTACTCCAGTTCCAGCTTCTCGGCCTCGTCGGCCAGGCGCTGCTTGAGGGCGGCCTCGGCGGCCTTGAACTTCTCGTCGAATTTCTGCTGCAGTTCCAGCTCGCGTTCGCGCAGGACCGAAAGCCGCTGGTCGTACTCGCGGTCCAGCACCTCCCGGTGGGCGTTGAGCGCCTTGTACATCTCTTCCTTGGCCGCGGCCAGCTTGCCGAAGAGCTCGTGCTCCTTGCCCTGGGCCTCGCGGTGCAGCTGGAGCTTGAGCTCGCTATGGTGCTGCTCCAGGGTGTTGCGGTGGCGCTCCAGGTCCGCCTCGCGCTCCTTGAGGCGCAGTTCGCCCTCGCGCAGGGAGTTCTCGGCCCTGGCGCGCTCCTGGGCGGCCTTCTCCTCGCCGGCCAGTTCGGCCGCGCGGACCTTGTCGGCGTACTCCGCCTCCAGGGCGTTCATCTGCTCGGCCAGCAGCAGGCGCTCCCGCTCGGCCTCGGCCAGGCGGTCGGAGTGCTCGGCGGCCAGCGACGCGCGCTCGGCGGCCAGGCGCTCCTTGAAATCCTTTTCGGCCTGGGCCAGGCGCCCCTTCTGGGCGGCCTTTAATTCTTCTTCGCGTTTAAGGAACTTCCTCTCCTCTTCCTTAACGGCGGCCTCGGCCTCGGCGCGCAGGGCGGCGGCGCGGGCCTCGAGCTCGCGGGCCGCGGCGGCCTGCTTCTCCTGCAGGCGCGCCTTCTCGGCCTCCAGGTCCTTGCGGAGCTCCGCGGCCTTGGCGTCAACCTCGGCCCTGGCGGCGGCCTCGGTCTCGGCCTCCTTCTGGGCGAACTTCAGCTTTAGCTCGTCCTCGAAGTGGGAGAATTTCTTCTGCAGCAGGGCGCGGTGATGCTCGAAATCCTTCTTGAGCTGTTCCTTCTCGGCGTGGAGGGCGGCTTCCTTCTCGAGGCGCCACTCGTCCTCGCGCGCCAGCCATTCGGCCTTGAGCTTGCGCTGCACCGAGGCCACGCGCTGCTCCAGGGCCTTCTCCTTCATCGTGTAGGCCTCTTCCAGGCCGGCCCGGAGGCTTTCCAGGCGCTCGTTGTGGCTGGCCTCCAGCGCCTTGCGGGCCTCCTCGGCGGCGGCCTGCTGGCGGGCGGTCCATTCGTTCTGCTCGGCCAGCAGGGAGGCGCGCAGGGCTTCCTCGCGGGCGCGCAGCTCGGCGTCGGCCTTTTCGCGGTAGGCCTTCAGCTCGGCCTCTTTGGCGGCCAGGAGCGCCTGCTCCCGGGCGCGGAAATCGGCTTCCATCCTGGCGGCGGCCTTAATGGCGGCGTCGTCGGCGGCGGCCCGGCTTTCGGCGGCGGCCCGCTCCCACTGGCGGCGGGCCTCCTCCATGGCCTTCTCGTAGCGCTGGCGGGTCTCCTCCTCGCGTTTCTTGACCAGCTCCACCAGCTGGCCTTCCATCTCCAGGCGCAGGTCCACGTATTCCTGCTCGCGCTTCTCCACGTAGGCCTTCATGCGCTCGCGCAGCTCCGCCAGTTCCTTCTCGGCGGCGGCCTTGTGGGCGGCGAGTTCGGCCTTGCGGTCCTCCTCGGCGCGGTCCACGCGGGCGGAGAATTCTTTTTCCAGCTCGGAGCGGAGCTTCTCGCCGGAGGCGGAGATCTCGGCCAGGCGCGCCTCGGCGGCGGCCTCGAGCTCGCGGCGGCGGGTCTCCAGGGCCGCCTCGGATTCGCGGCGGCGCGCCTCGAGGGCGGCCTCGGCGTCGGCCTTAAGGCGGGCGTGGCCCTCCTCCAGCTCGCGGCGGCGCTCCTCTATCTCCCGGGCGGCCTCGGCCTTGGCGGCCTCGACCTTGGTAAAGCGCTCCTCCTGCAGCTGGACCTTGAACTTCTCCAGCTGGGCTTCCTTCTGCTCGTAAAGCTTGGCCAGCTCCTGCGCCTTGGCCTCGTGGCGCTCGCGCAGGGACAGCTCCTCCTGCTCGGCGCGCAGGCGGGAGGTCTCTATGAGCTCGCGCTCCAGGCGCTCGTACTTCTCGCGCAGGGCCAGCTCGCGGCCGGCCAGGTTGTCCTGGTGCTTGGTGAGGAGGGACTGCAGTTCGGCTTCCTTGACCTCGGAGGCCTTCTTGAGTTCGTCGATGAGGGATAGCTTGAGGCGCCCTATCTCGTTCTCGCGGGCGGCCAGTTCGTTCTTGAGCGCCACGACCTCCTTCTCGAACTGGGCGCGGGAGGCGCGCCAGTTGGCGGCCTCCTCGTTGAGGATCTGCTCGCGGAGCTTGGCTTTGAGGTCGGCCTCCAGGGCGGTCTGGGTCTTCCAGTTCTCCTCCCAGGTCTTGATGGTGCCCTGCCATTTCTTGAGGACCTCGGTCTTCTGCTCCACCTGCTCGGTAAGCGAGCGGTTGATATTGGTCTTGGTGCGGTTGTCCTCGCGCAGCCGGCCGACCTCCTCCTGCAGGCCGTGGATCTTTTCCACGGCCCAGCGGAGGGCGAGTTTGGCGGTTTCCACGTCGGTGATCGTGGAAGGGTCGAGTTTAGGGTCCTGCTCCATCATAGGCCTCCGGGAAACTCCCGAAAAAAGAAAACGTAAGGAACTGAAAAATCCCCTGAAAATATACGCTTCTTACTCTGAAAATTATACAAAAGGCTTGTTGAAGAAATATTAAATTCTTATTGCCGGGTTGCGGGGGCGGCGGCGGCCGTAAATAAGTACGGCCGCCCCCTGGGGGGGGCGGCCTTACCGGAAACAGCAAGTCCCTGCGCGGGATCTACTTTACGGGGCGAACGGCCTTGCCGCTCTTGATGCAGACGGTGCAGACGTAGACCGACTGGGTCTTGCCCTTGAGGGTGACCTTCTGTTTCTGGAGGTTGGGCTTGAAAAGCCGCTTGGTAGCCCTGTGGGAGTGGCTGTAGGAGTTACCGGAAACGGATTTCTTGCCGCAAAGTTCGCATTTGTAAGCCATAGTACGATTATTATACCAAATTGGGCCCGCCCGTGAAAGTTTGTAGAATATCCGAGGGGCCGGACCGGCCGGCTAGGGAGGGGAGGAAACCTATGAGATCTCATACCGCTTACCTGACTTTAAATACAAAAGAGCGCTGCGCAATCGTCAATATCACCGACAAGGTGGAGGCCGAGCTGGCTAAAAGCGGCGTGAAAGAAGGGCTGTGCCTGGTGAACGCCATGCACATTACCGCGAGCGTCTTCATCAACGATAACGAGCAGGGCCTGCACAAGGATTTCCTGCGCTGGACCGAGAAATTAGCGCCCTATTCTCCGGAGGGCTACGAGCATAACAGGACCGGCGAGGACAACGGCGACGCCCACCTGAAGCGCACCGTCATGGGGCGCGAGGTGGTGGTGGCCGTGACCGACGGCGAGCTGGACTTCGGGCCCTGGGAACGGATCTTCTACGGCGAATTCGACGGCAGGCGCGACAAGCGCGTGCTCATCAAGATAATCGGGGAGTGAAAGGCATGAAAAGGCGCATCTACTACTATGACACGGACACCAGCGGCGCGGTCTATCACGCCAATTACCTGAAGTATTTCGAGGAGGCCCGCTCCGAGTACCTGGAGGACCGCGGCCTGACCGTGAAAGGCCTGCTGGAGAAGGGGATAGGCTTCGCCATACGGCGGCAGGAAGTGGAGTACAAGTTCCCGACGCTTTACGGCGATACGCTGGACATCCAGACGAAGGTGAAGGAGTACACCACCTTCCGCATCGTTTTCTCCTACGTGGTCCACAACCAGGACGGCCGGCTCATAGCGAAAGCCGAGACCGACTTGGTCTGCGTGGGCCGCGACCTGAAACTGGTGGAGATCCCCGCCGAGGTCAAGCAGCGCCTGGCCGCGGACGCCCCTAAGGTTATTTGAAAGCGATACCGGGGCCCCGCCAGGGGCCCCTGTTTACCCCCGCGCCCGGCGGCGGTCGAGCACCGCCAGCAGCCCGGCGGCCGAGAAGGCCAGCAGCTGGGGAATGACCGGCAGGTGGTAGCGCGGCACGAAATCGAAAAGTACATGTGCGGTGAAGAGGCCCAGCAGCAGCAGCAGCGGCGCGGTCTCGCGCCAGCGCGCCCGTTCACGCCAGAGGCCCAGCAGGGCCAGCCAGACGAGGGCGGCCTGCAGCAGCAGCAGGCCCAGGCGCGCGGCTATGCGGCCCCAGGCGCCTTCGGCTTTATATTCCTGCATGGACCGGTCCACGCCGAATACGCTGGAATGGCTGGTCAGCCAGAAAGAAGGAAGCCGCTTGAGGGCCAGTTTCAGGAAGCCTGCCGGGTTGGCCTTGAAAAGCCTGTTGCCTTCGGCCTGCAGCTCCAGCTCCAATTGAAGGGCCGGTGAGGGATCGCCGGGCTTGTAGGTGAGCGGCTCCCGGTGGGCCGCGCACTTGGCGCTGTAGGCGTTATGGCTCTCCTCGAAAGAAACCCCGGCCGCCATGTTCCCCGTCACGAAGAAGCCGTAGCCGGTGCCGGTGGTGGCCGTCTTGAAGGTGCCCCAGAGCCTGTAGTTCCTGAAGGACCAGGGCGCGAACACCAGCAGGAAGGCGGCCAGCAGGACCGGCCAAAGCCTGAGGGCGCCCGGCCGCAGCGCGGCGGCCAGCAGCAGGGCGGCGGGGAAAACCATGGTCACCGGCCGGGTGAGGGTGGCCAGGCCCAGGCTCAGGCCGGCCAGGGCGAAATGCCCAAAACTTTTGCGCTCGACGCCGTCCAGCCAGAACAGGATGGAGGCCGCCAGCAGGAAGGTGAACAGCGTCTCGCTGAGTATCAGCCCGGTATAGACCACCAGCGGCGGGTAGAGGGCCAGCAGCCAGCCGGCGACGGGCCCCGCCCTTTCGCCGAAGAGGCGCTCCGCCGTGCGGAAGGCGAGCAGGCAGGTCAGGGCGCCCAGCAGGGCCTGCAGCAGCCTGGCGGCCAGCAGGGAGTGGCCGAATACCGTGTAAACGGCCGCGAGGAAGAAAGGGTAGCCCGGCGCCCGCCGCGGCGTGGGCACGTCCGGGTTCAGGGAGAAGCCGTGGCCGGAGTACAGGTTGACGGCCAGCGTGTCGTAGTCCAGCGCGTCGGCCACCGGCGCCGGCTGCGGGGCCAGCAGCAGGAAGCCGAGCCGGAGCGCCAGGGCGGCCAGGAAGACCTGGAACAGGCGGTTTTTCAGGAGCGAGAGATCCATGCGCGGCCGCCTAGGCGGCCTTTTCCCCCAGGTAGAAAAGTTGGCAGCCCGCCGAAGAGGAGTTGAGGTAGAACAGCAGGTTGAAAGCGTGGGAGACCAGCTTTTGCAGCGGGCCGTACTGGGCGCGCCCGAAGGCGCCGGTCGCCCCGGCCGGGAACAGGTCCAGCAGGGCGCGGTAGAAAGAGTGGAAGGGGAAGCCCCAGGCGAAGCAGGCCACCGTCCTGAAGCCGTGGCGCTCGGCCAGGGCGCGCAGCCCCTCGGCGGTGTAATGGCGCCGGTGGCCCATGGGGACGTCGGTGCGGCGGATGGGGCCGGCCGGCACGGTGACCAGCAGGTGGCCGGCCGTCATGCGGGCGAGGTTGCCCAGTGCGGCCGCGTCGTCGGAGGTGTGCTCGAGCACCTCGGTCATCAGCACCAGGTCGAAGACGCGCGGCAGCGCGGCGGTCTCGATGTTTATCCGGTGGAAGCCGGCCAGCTCGCCCTTGAGGCGCTCGGGCGCCGAACTGGGATTGGGCTCTATGCCGGTGATCTCGGAGCCGAACTCGGCGCGCAGTTCTCCCAGCAGGCGGCCGTCGCCGCAGCCCACGTCCAGGATGGAGCGCGGTGCGCCGCAGTGGCGGCGTATCAGTTGTTTGATGAAACGGCGGCGGTGGCGCGACGCGGGATTGTAGACGAAGAAATCGTCCCAGGAGGAATGAGTGTCCTTGATCTCCCCGTTCCCCTGCATGAGGCTATTTCCTGCCGTGCAGCCTGAACGATTCCAGCACGCAGCCGGTCAGGAACACCATCACCGAGACCAGCAGCATGGCCGCCACAACCAGCCAGCGAGCGTCCATGGGCGGGAAGACGAAGAACTTCACCGCGCAGGCGAGCGTCACCAGCAGCGGCAGCAGCGTGAGCACGGCGGCGAACTTCAGGGGGTTGAAATAGAGGATCACCTGGGTCATTATCTGCAGCGTGCGCAGGATGTCCCTGACCGGCTTCACCTTGGAGTGCCCCACGCGCTCGGTGAAGCGGATGGGCTCGAAGCGCACGAAGCGCCCCGCGTTCAGGAACGAGAGCGTCATTGTGGTGGTGAAGGAATAGCCGTAGCACAGCACCGGCATGGAGTTGGAGACCGCCTCTTTGCGGAAGATCCGCAGGCCGCTGTTGGCGTCGGGGATGGGCTCGCCCGCCACGAAGCGCGCGATGTTCAGGTAGATGAAGCGCATCAGGGCCTTCACCGGGGTGCCCCAGAACAACGAACCCTCGCGCATGCCCACCACCATGTCGAAGGCGGGCACGTGCGGCAGCAGCTTGGAGATCTCCTCCGGCGGGTAGGAGCCGTCGGCGTCGATGATGAGGATCCAGTCGTGCGCGGCCGCGTGTATGCCGCTCAGCAGCGACCGGCCGTAGCCGCGGTTCACCGGGTGGCGTATCACCTTGCCGCCCGCGGCCTCGGCCGCCGCGGCCGTGCCGTCGGTGGAGCCGTCGTCCACGGTGATTACCTCGTGCTTGAGGCCGGCGGCCTCCAGCGCCGCCGCCGCGCCCTTGATGGTCTGCGCGATAGCCCCTTCCTCGTTATAGGCGGGGATGACTACCGTGATCTCAGGCTTATTGGAGAACAGCCCCATTTAATCTTCCTTCAGCTCGGTCACCGGCCCGAACTCGCTGAGCGGCTTGTCGAACTTCTTCGAATTGCCGATCACGAAGATCATGGCGTTTTCGGGCTTATAGAGCCGCTTGGCGGTGTCGAGCACGGCGGCCGGGTCGGTCTTGGCGACATTGGCCACGTAATTGTCGAGGTAGTCCGGCTTATAGCCGTAGTACTCGTAAACGGCCCGCTCGCTGATGAGCTCGAAGGGGGTGGGGAAGCGGAAGACGAAGGAGTTCACTATGGAATCCCTGGCCATGGCGACTTCCTCGGCGGGGGCGGGCTGCTCCCCGATCAGCTTGAACTGTTTGATCATCTCGGTCAGGGCCTGGGAATAGGTTTCCGGCTTGGTGCCGCAATAGCCGAGCGTGTAGCCGTAATCCGGCTTTTTGGCCGAGTAACTGTAGGTGGTATAGGCCAGCCCCCTGCGGGAGCGGATCTCCGCGGCCAGCCGCGACGAGAGGCCGGAGCCGCCGCCCAGGATCTCGTTGGTCACGGTCAGGGCGTACTCCACTGGGTCATGGCGCTTGATGCCCTTCTGCAGCATCACGATGAAGGCCTGGGAGATGTCCTTGTCTATGTGGAAGACGCGGCGCTCCTCCTTGATCTCGACGGGAGGTATCGCCGGGAACTTCACCTCGCCTTTGGGCCAGGTGCCGAACTTGGACTTCAGTTTCTCCAGCAGTTCCTCTTTGGAGCCGAAATCCCCGGCGACGGCCACGATGATGTTGTTGGGCTTGTAGTAATTGGCGTGGTAGGCCTTGAGGTCGTCCGTAGTGATGGCCTTTATGGTGGCCTCCTCGGTGCGCCAGCCATAGGGGTGGGCGGCCCCGTAGAAGGCCCGCAGCGCCTCGCGCGTGGCGGCCTGCCCGGGATTGTCGAAGCGGCGCCGGATCATTTCCAGCGCCTCGTCGCGCTTGATCTTGAGCTTGTCCTCGGCGAAGGCCGGGTTCATAAGCACGTCGGCGTAGATGTCCAGCACGGCGTCGAGGTCCTTCTTCAGCACGGTCATGTCCGCGCGCGCCTCTTCCACTCCCATGGAGGTTTCCACCGAGGCCGCCAGGTATTCAAGGGTCTTATCGATGTCCTCGGGCTTGTACTTGAGCGTGCCGCCGTCCTTTAGCAGCGAGGCGGTGAGTTCGCCGAGCCCGATCTTCTCGACCGGGTCGTTGATCTTGCCGGTGCGGATGATGGCGGTCAGGTGCACCACCGGCATGGTATTGTCCTTCATCAGGTACACGATCATGCCGTTCTCGAGCGTTATCCGCTCGCCCTGCGGAGGCCTGAAATCGAAGGGGGCCGTCTTGGGGAGGTTGGGCGGCAGCGCGTAGGCTGCGGCGGCGCTGAATATGGTCATTAGGGCTGCTCCTATCGTCTTGGTCTTTTTCATGGGGGCCGTCCTTACTTGAGGGGTTCCTGCAGGAATACCGCGGTGCGGTTGTCGCGGGTCAGGTACTTGGCGGCGGCGCGGGAGATGTCCTCCGGCTTTACCTTGCGCAGTTCCTCGCCCACGTTCCAGTCGTAGCGCCAGTCGCCCATGATGCGGTCGTTCTGCGCCAGGCTCATGCCCAGGCCGGGATTGGACTCCAGCTGCTTTATCATCTCGGCCTCGTAGTTATTGATGATCTTGTCCAGTTCCCACTGCGTGGGAGGCTCGGTCTTGAGCTTGTCTATCTCCGCCATGATGGCGGCGTCCAGCTCTTCCGACGTGTGCGGGGCCTTGGGGGCGGCGTATACCACCATCAGCGAAGGGTAGCGGTTGCCGGGGAAGGAGGGAGAGGAGGCCGCGACCAGCGCCAGCTGCTTGCCTTCGACCAGGTTCTTGTAGAAGCGCCCCGTCTTGCCGTTGGACAGCACCTCGGAGGCCATGATGAGCGGGTAGATGTCCGGGTGGTCCATGCCGGGGTTCTTGAACCCGATGCGCAGGCCCGGCTTGGCCTTGAAGAAAACGTTAACGATGCGCTCCGACTTCTGCGGCGGCTCCTTGGTGTAGGTGCGGGGCGGCAGCTCGCGGGCCTGCCAGCCGCCGAAATATTTCTCGGCCAGCGCTATGACCTCGGCCGGGTCCACGTCGCCCACCACGGAGAGCGTGGCGTTGTTGGGCACGTAGAAGGTCTTATAGAACTCCTCGGCGTCGGTGCGGGTCAGGCGCTTCAGGTCGTCCATCCAGCCGATGGTCGGGTTCTGGTAGGGGTGCGCCACGAAGGAGTTGGTGACCAGCGTCTCCCACATGAGGCGGTTGGGGTCCGACTCGCCCATGCGGCGCTCTTCCATGACCACGTTGCGCTCGCGGTAGAACTCGCGCAGCACCGGGTTCTTGAAGCGGTCCGACTCTATGGCCATCCAGGACTCCAGGCGGTTGGAGGGCAGCGAGGTCACGTAGCCCGTGTAGTCCGTCGAGGTCATGGCGTTCATGCCGTGCTCGCCGAGGCTCTTGAAGAGGTTCAGGTATTCGTCCTTGGCGATGTGCTTGTCCGCCTCGGTTTCGGCGGCGGCCATGGCCTTGCGCAGCGCCTCCACCTTGGCGGCGTCGGGCTTGGCGGCGGATTCTTCGGCGATCAGCTTGCGGGCGATCTCCTCGACCTTGGCCAGGGCCGCCTTCTCTTTGGCGTAGCCCTTGGAATTGATGGTCTTGGTGCCCTTGAAGGCCATATGCTCGAAAAGGTGCGCCAGGCCGGTCTTGCCCTGCTGGCCGTCCACGTTGCCCACCTTGAACATCATGGTGAAGGAGATGGTCGGGACGAAATGTTTCTCCAGGATCAGCAGTTTAAGCCCGTTCTTGAGGGTGTAGGAGACCACGGGCGGGTACTTGGGGTCTTTCTCCACGGTCGCGCCGGGCGGCAGCTGGCCTTTGGCGAAAGCCGTCTGGCCGAACAGCATCAGGCAGGGCAGAAGAAGGGAAAAGCGCATTATGTCCTCCGGTGAGAAAGGGGGCGTTGTCAGCACCCGGGTATTATACTAAATGGCGCAATTAATAATTTGAGAGTTCCGGGCGGATACATTCCGGCGGTGAGAGATGGCCTTATCGGGCTATGTGCCAGAAACTTTAAAATATACAATATAGCCCAAGGTGGGATGGCTTTTGGATAAAAGAAAAATGCCCGTTAAAGTTGACTATTTTCGCGGAAAGCGGCTGAAAAAGCTTGGCGTTTCAATAGGGACGCGCTGTAACTTCCTTTGTTCGCACTGTATGTTGTCGGGGAAAAACTGGGCTTTGGACCTTAAACCGCGCGAAATAGCGACCATACAGGCGGAAATTCGCCGCTATTCCCCGGAGGAACTATTGTTCACCGGAGGGGAGCCGACGCTTTATATAGATGCGGTGAACGAACTGATATCGGCGCATCCCTGTCCGCGTGCCGCTAAAATCAGCGTTACAACCAACGGGCATTTCGCCGGCACCTTGGGGGGCGCGAAAAAAGTTTTACGGTCATTCTCCTTCATCGACCGGCTCCAGCTCTCTTACGATAAGTTCCACGGACAGTTCCTTCCGCTGCGAAATGTCGGTCTGCTATACGAGGCGTGCCGGGAGCTGGGCTTGCGGTTCGGCGTGCTCGCGGCGATGCAATCCCCGCTGGACATCGTGGCGTTGAAGGAATTGAGGCGAATCGGGAAGTTCGATATCGTATTTCAAAAAATACTGCCTCAGGGCAAAGCCAGAATGAACGGGGCGGATTATAGATATCCGGCATTCGATAAGGCCGTTTTAGGCAAAAAATGTCCGAACCTGGGGAAGGTCATTTACGCGCCCGGCAAGGGGTTTTCTGTTTGCTGCTGCAGCTTGTCGCTTTCCCGGATCAAGACCAGGGTCGCGCATGCGACAATAGCGGAACATTTTAAAAGCGATTTTTATAAGGTTGTTTCCGGCTATACTTTCGGGGAAATGGCCGCGGCGGCCGGCTTGTCGGACGCGAATTTTTCTCCGTCTCTGTCTTCGGAATGTTCGATGTGCGAGTATATCTTTCAGAAATATCCGGCAAAGAAAATCAACAGCAGGCTGTCCCGAAAAAATGTTTAGTGGGAATTAGACATGAAAAGAAAGAATCTTGAAAGGTTTTGCCGGGATTTCTCCGGCTATACTGAGCTGCGCTTCCAGGAGAACCGCACGGGCAGGGTTTCCGTGCTCAACGGGAACCTTGTCGGTAATGAAGAGAGTTCTGTCTCCGGTTTCTCCTCACGGGCGTATAAACACGGGTATTGGGGTTTTTCCGCTTCGCCTGGCGCATCTTGCGATGGCGCAAAGAAAGCGATAAAAGAGGCCGTCTCCAACGCTGCGTTCCTGGCCGCCCGCGCGGGGAAGAAATTAGCTGACCTTTCCGGAGAGAGCGGGCGGTTCGCCAGCGATTTCTCAACGAAGAAGCCGCGTAAGACCCGAAAGGAAATGGTCGAGCTCATGCGGGAATTGGACTCGTATATCGCGGGAAAGTATAAAAAGCTTAAAAGCCGCCACGTTCTGTTGAGCACCCTGGATATTGAGAAACAGTTTTTGAATTCGGACGGCGCTTCCTCTTACTCTTTTTTGCCGCGCACCACGGTCATGATCAACCTTTCCGCGGAAACTAAAAAAGGATCGGCGGATTTTTACGAGACCTGGGGAGGACGGGGACAGTTCGAGGACGTTTTTTCCAAGCCGTCCGATTTCTTCCCGAAGCTTGAGCAGCAGTACGAACATCTTTTGAAGAAAGCGGAGGGGGCTTTTTCCAAAGCCGGCACTAAAGAATGCGTCCTGGCTCCGGAGCTGGCGGGAGTTTTGGCGCATGAGGCTATCGGTCACACCACGGAGGCCGACCTGGTTTTGGGCGGTTCAGTGGCGGGGTCCCTTATGGGCAGGGCGGTCGCAAGCCGTCTGATAACGATCGCCGATTACGCGCATACTTTCCAGGGGCAGACTTGCCAGACGCCGGTTTATATCGATGACGAAGGAACCAAAGCCGAAGACGTAGTAATTATTGAAAAAGGCGTTCTGAAGTCGTATATGCACAGCAAGGAATCCGCCAGGCATTTCAGGGTAAAGCCGACCGGCAATGCCAGGGCTTTCGCGTTTTCCGATGAGCCGATAATACGCATGCGGAATACGGCGATAGTTCCGGGAAGCAGCAAGCTTGAAGAGATGATCGCGTCGGTTAAAGACGGGTATTACATGATGCGAAGGGGCAATGGCCAGGCCGACTTGACCAGTGAGTTCATGTTCTCCGTAACGCTCGGGTATGAGATCAAGAACGGGAGACTGGGACGGGCCATAAAGGACACTACGGTGTCCGGGGTAGCCTACGACGTTCTTAAGACGGTTTCAATGGTGTCCGATGATATGTACTGGAGGACTTTCGGCTTTTGCGGCAAGTCTCAGCCGATGCTGCTCAGTATGGGCGGTCCGGCCATCAAGTGCCGGATAAATGTGGGAGGTCGCTAGAATGATACGGAAAGATGTCCCGCGCCGCTGTATCGAGCTGCTTAAAAAGCACGGAGCGCAAAAAGCGCAGTGCGTGCTTACTGAAACAAAGAGATATCAGGTAAAGGCCGCGGTCGGCCGCTTATCGCTGTTGCGGTCGACCAGCAATACGGATATCCGGCTCCTGGCGGTCAGGGATGGCCGGCAGGGGCAGGTCTCCGTAAATGCCACGGGCAAAAGCGAGATCCTGGCGGCTGTGAAACAGGCCGTTCAAGCTGCGAAGGCCTCTCCGCGGGACGCGGCTTACGGAATTTCCGAGTGGCAACCGGAGCGGGATTTTAGTCGCGGGGACGCGGCTCCTGATCTGGGCGGAATGTGCGCCCGCATGGCGGAATTTCTCAAAGCTGCCAAAACCCATCCCGGACTTAGTTTGGCGGAAGCGGCCCTGGGGTTCAGTCTTGAGAAAAAAATATTCCTTAACTCTAACGGGGTGAGGTTTTCCAGTTCGGTCGGGGTCTATGACCTTTCCCTGGATTTTTCATCCGCAGCCGGGGGCAGGTCCTCTTCCGTCAATTTCGCCTCGCTATCTATGCCGGACCTGTCGCGTCCGCTGATGGAGTGCGGTTCCATAGGGCTTCTCTTAAAACAATCGGCGGCGTCAGTTAGGACAAAGCCGGTAAACAGTAAATTTATCGGGGATATCGTCGTTTCACCGGAATGTCTGGGCAGCTTTCTTGGCTTCATCACGGAGGACTCTCTGAGGGATCCGAGGATAATCTCCGGAACGAGCCGGTATAAAGACAAGATCGGTTCCGTTGTGGCGGCGAAAGGGTTTACGCTCGGGTCCATGCCGTTGTCGCCTGAAATAGCCGCCGGATATTTTGTCACCCCGGACGGCTACAAGGCTGAAAATGTTCAGGTGATAGAGAACGGCCGGCTTAAGGCATTTATTTTAAGCCGCTGCGGCGCTAAAAAAACCGGCCTTGCCCGCACGGCAAATTCCGGCGGCTGTTATGTCGTCGATCCGGGACCGGAGAAATTCACCAACATCGTAAAATCGGTGAAAAGAGGGCTGCTCGTAACTAGGTTCTCCGGGGGAGCTCCTAACCAGGCAGGGGATTTTTCCGGGCTCGCCAAAAACAGCTTCTATATAGAGAACGGAAAGATACGCTTTCCGGTCTCGGAAACTATGATATCGGGGAACATCCCGGAGATGTTCATGAAAATAAAGCACATCTCAAAAGAACGGGTTAATTTGGGGGATGCGATTTATCCGTGGATAAATTTTTCGGGTGTAACCATTTCCGGTAAGTAGCACCGGGAGGGGCCCAGAAGGATGTGGGCCCAAGGGCCCTCGCCCTCGCGAAGGTTATCCTGTATCCTATTTGCGTAGTCTTCCTTGTAATTTGGGGAATTGGCCCCAGAGTATCCACGATCCGGCCGTAACCGGATGTATCCAGGGAAAGCAAAAAGTGATTTTGCTTTCCCTTTTTTATTAGAGGAATTGCCGTATCTCGGGTAAAACTGGTAGAATAGAGACGATAGGGGGAGATAATAATCGTATGACCAACAAAGACAAAGCGCTCGTGGCCTTCCTTGTATCTGCCGGACTTTTCTCCGTTTTTCAGGCTAAGCAGTATATCAGCGGCCTTTCAGATCATCAGAAGAATTCCCTGATATCCGTAAAGAAGGTTTCGGGCCAGGTCCTGCTCGCTTCGGGC
>CAYSYJ010000012.1:0-24863 GCA_964435105.1 uncultured Elusimicrobiaceae bacterium | reverse complement strand
TGTCCATCGGCGCGAACGCCACGAACACAGCGTGGTCCTTGCCGTGCGGGTTCTGCGCGGTGCCTGTCTTGCCGTAGATCTCGGCCCCGTCCAGGACGGCGGCCCGGCCGGTGCCCTCCATCACCACGCTGCGCAGGCCCTCGCGGACCAGCCGCCAGGTCTCGGGCTTGAGGTCCACGCGGCTGAGGGTCTCGGGCTTGTTCTTCAGGATCACCTCGCCGTCGCTGCGCACGATGCGGTCCACGTAATAGGGGCGGTGGAAGACGCCGCCGTTGGCCACGGCGGCTATCATGCCTGCGGCCTGCATGGGCGTCATCAGGGTCTCGCCCTGGCCTATGGCCAGGTTGAGCGTGTCGCCGATGAACCAGTAGCTCTTCTTGGCCGCGCGGGGGCTGGGGCCGAAAACGTTGCCGCCCTTCTCGTCGGGCAGGGCGATGCCGGAGGGCTGGCCCAGGCGGAAGGCCCGGGCGTATTTCTCGATATTCAGCGCGCCGGCGCGCTGGCCGTTCACGTAAAAGTATACGTCGCAGGACTTGGCCAGGCCCTCTATGAACTCCACGCTGCCGTGCCCTTTCTTCTCCCAGCATTTAAAGACCCGGCTGCCGGCGTCGTAAAAGCCGGGGCAGACCACCCTTTCCTCGGGGCGCACCCGACCGCTCTCGAGGAGCGCCGAGGCCGTGATTATCTTGAAGATGGAGCCGGGCGGGTAGGTGCCCTGCAGGGCCACGTTGAATTCGGGGAGGATCTTGCCGGCGGGCAGGCCCTCCTTCTCGCTGCCGCTGAGCACGAACATGTTGGGGTCGTAATCCGGGGCCGAGGCGAAAGCTATCACGCGCCCGTCGCGGGGGTCGAGCGCCACCACCGCGCCCTTGCCGCTGTTTGACTTGGCCAGGCCCTCCTCCGCGGCGGCCTGCGCCTTGGAGTCTATGGTCAGGAAGATGTCGGCGCCCGGCACCCACTTGCGGCTCTCCAGCACCCGGTTCAGCTTGCCGCGCGAGTCCACCTCGAGGTAGATGCCGCCGTCCTTGCCCTTGAGCTCCTTCTCGTAGGTCTTCTCCAGCCCCGCCTTGCCCAGGCGGGAGTCCATGGAGTAATTCTTGTCCCTGGAGCGGGCGGCCCAGTCCCGGGCGTCCATCTTGCCGATATAACCCACGAGGTGGCTGAGGTAGGCCCCGAAAGGGTAGTACCGCCTGGCCTCGACGATGACGTCGACGCCGGGGTAGAGGGCCTTGAGCTCGGAAAGGGCCAGCATTATCTTCGGGGGCAGGTTCTCGGCCAGGCGCACCGGCTTCTCCCGGGAGGCCGCCTTGAAGATGGCGTTGCGCAGCTGCTCGAAGTCGGCCCCGAGCGGGCGGGCCAGGGCGCGGGCCATGCGCTCCAGCTCGTAATTGCTGCGCGTCTCGCCGGGGAAGTAGATGAGGCTGAAGGAAGGCTTGCTGGTGGCTATCGCGGTCTCGTCCGAGGAGAAGATGCGGCCCCGGGGCGCGGCCTGGGCTATGACCTGGGTGCGGTTCTTCTCGGCGATCTCGCGGTAACGGGAGGCCTCGATGATCTGCAGGTTGACCAGGCGCAGGAGGAAGAGCAGCGCGGCGCAGTAGGCCAGGACCCAGACCAGCTCCAGCCTCTCCTGGGGGATCTGCCGGTCGATCATAGTATGCCGGTCCGCCGTTTCAGCCCGTGGAAGACCTGGAACACGACCGGAACGGCCAGCGCGTTCAGGAAAGGCTCCACGAGGAAAATTTTAACACCCAGGGGATTGACCCTGGAGAAGGCCAGGCTCAGCCCCTGGTAGAAGAACATCGAAAGCCACGACAGCGCCAGCGCAGCCACCAACTGCGGGAACAGGCCGGCCATGTCGAAATGCCGCTTGAGCGTATGCACCGCGTAGGCCAGCAGGGAATAGGTGAGCGCGTAGCCGCCCAGCGTGCCGGCGCCGAGCATATCGGCGTACAGCCCGAGGAAGAATCCCCAGGCTATGGCCTTGACCGGGCCCGCCAGTATCGCCGCCGCCAGCGCCGCGGCGAAGAGCAGGTTCGGCGCGAGGCCGTAGAAGCTCAGGTTCTGGGACCACCACCAGTAGGAGGTGCCGATGGCGGCGTAGAGGACGAGTTCCAGGATAAAGCTCATTTCTTGTCCCCCAGCCTGACCCAGGCCATATCGCCGGAGATGTTGCGCTTGACGACGAAAACTTCCTTGAGGGTGTTGACGTCGACCGCCGGGGACACGTCGGCGGTGATGAAGTTCATGAAGGACTCGCGGGGGTACACCCGGGTGACCCGGCCCACGGATACGCCTGGAGGGAACAGCAGTCCGCCGGGCGAGGTCACCAGCTCGGCGCCCTCCGCCAGCGCGGACTCCTCGGGCACGTAGTTCATCTTCAGGAGCCGGGCGCCCCTGCCCTCCACCAGGGCCTCCAGGCCGCCGGGCTCGATGGCGCACACCGCCGACGCCGCGCCGTTGGTCAGCAGCAGCACCTTGGAAAATTCGGGATAGACCTCGAGCACGCGGCCCGCGAGGCCCGCGCGCTCCCCCTGCATGCCGAGCACCGTGTCGTTGACGGAAACCCCCTGCCTGGAACCCTTGTCGATATAGAAGGACCCGTACCAGTCGGACGGCGTCTTGTTGACCACGCGGGCCCAGGTCCCCGACCAGGGCAGCGAGCGCGACAGCCGCAGGGCGGAGGCCAGCCTTTCGTTCTCCGCCGTCAGCGCCGAGGCGTTGCGCAGCTTCAGCTCCAGGTCGCGCACCCTGTCCTTCAGGGCGCGGTTCTCCTGGTCGGTCTCGAGGAGTTTTACGAAGTTGGAGGGGACGTTGCGGACGAAATGGCCGTACTTGGCCCCGTAATGCATGGAGGGGTAAAGGCTGTAGCTTACGGCGATGCGGGCGGCGTGGGCGAACTTGGAAGCCGGCAGGAGCAACAGGAGGGCGGACAGGGCGGCGAAAAAAACAAGGGCGTAATTTGCTGCGTCTTTTTCTCTGCTCATCGCCTGTCCCCGTGGGGACCCGCCTGAAACGCCGGACGCCCCGGGAGGGGCGCGGTCAGCGGTACGATTTCAGGAACTCGGGCCTCTGCTGGATCTTGTCCAGCTCTTCAAGATACTTACCGCAGCCCAAGGCGACACAGCTTAAAGGATCGGCGGCCCTGTGGACGGGCAGTTCTGTTTCCTGCCGGATAAGCTCGGGGAAGCCGCGCAGCAGCGACCCGCCGCCCGCCAGCACCATGCCCCGGTCCACCAGGTCCGAGGACAGTTCCGGGGGCGTCTCTTCCAGCACCTGCTTGATGACGTCCACTATCAGCTGGACAGGCTCCATCAGGGCCTGCCTTATCTCTTCCGAGGTGACTAGTATGGTCTTGGGCAGGCCCTTTGCCTGGTCCCGGCCCTTGACCTCTATCGTCTTCTCTTCTTTCAGCGGGAAAACCGATCCTATCTGTATCTTAACCTCTTCGGCGGTAGTTTCGCCAATGACTAAATTGTGCTTGCGCCGGAAATACTGCACTATGCAGTCGTCCATCTCGTCGCCGGCCACGTCGAGGGACTTGGCCACCACCATGCCGCCCAGCGAGATAACCGCCACCTCGGTGGTGCCGCCGCCTATGTCGCAGATCATGCTGGCGTGCGGTTCCGAGACCGGCAGGTCGGAACCTATGGCGGCCGCCATGGGCTCCTCGATGAGGGCCACTTCGCGCGCGCCGGCCTGCTCGGCCGATTCCTGCACCGCGCGTTTCTCCACTTCCGTGATGCCAGAAGGGATGCCTATGACTATGCGGGGATGCAGGAGGCTGCGCCGGTTGTGCACCTTGCGGATGAAATACTTGATCATCTCCTGCGTTACTTCGAAGTCCGCGATCACGCCGTTGCGCAGGGGGCGCACGGCCGTTATGCTCGAGGGGGTGCGGCCCAGCATCAGCTTGGCCTCGCTGCCCACGGCGAGCACCTTCCGCCTGTTCTTGTCTATGGCGACCACCGACGGCTCGCGCAGCACGATACCCTTGCCCTTGACGTAGACGAGGGTGTTCGCGGTGCCGAGGTCTATACCGATGTCGTTCGAGAACAGGCTGAAGAAGTAGTCGAACATTGTTTTAGACCAGTTTCACCAGCGCGGTCTCGGTGGCGTCGCCGCGGCGCGGCCCCAGCTTCAGGATGCGGGTAAAACCGCCGGGGCGCTCCTTGTAGCGGGGCGCGATCACGTCGAACACTTTGTGGTAGACGGCCTTGTCCTTGATGACGCGGCGCACTTCCACGCGGCGGTTGTTCTTGGCGTCGGCGATCACGCGCTCGGCCACCCTGCGCAGTTCCTTGGCCTTGATCAGCGTGGTCTCCACCTTCTCGTGGAGCAGCAGGCTGGTGGCCATGTTGGAGAACATCGCGCGGCGGTGAGAGCCGGTCCTGGAGAGTTTCCTAGCGCCTAAGTTTCTTATCATAGCTTTTCCTCAGATAACTTCAGCGGTCAGTCGAGCTTCATCCCGAGGTCGAGGCCCATTTCCTTGAGCTTTTCCTTGATCTCGTCCAGGGATTTCTGACCGAAATTCTTCACGGCCAGCAGGTCGTCCTCGGACTTGCGGACCAGTTCGCCGATGGTGCGGATGCCGGCGACCTTCAGGCAGTTGGAGGCGCGCGAGGAGAGCTCTATCATCTCCACGCCCTGCTCCAGCTTGGAGCTCATGGCGTCGCCGCCTTCCTTCTTGGCCTCCTGGGCCTTGGCGGGCTCCTTGGCGGCCTCCTCGGCCGGCAGGAACGGGGTGATCGAGCGGCGCAGCAGCGCGGCGGTGTTGCTCACGGCGTCGGAGGGGCTCACGGTGCCGTCGGTCCAGACCTCGAGCACGAGCTTGTCGTAGTCGGTGCGCTGGCCCACGCGGGCGTTGTCCACGACGTAGTGGACCTTCTGCACCGGGGAGAAGATGGCGTCCATGGGGATGAACTCCATGGGGAGGTTCATGCTGGCGCGGATCTCCTCGGAAGTGCGGTAGCCGGAACCCTTGGCGATCTCGAGCTCGGCCTCGAACTCGGCGCCGCTCTCCACGTGGGCGAGCACGAGGTCCTTGTTGATGACCTCGACGTTGGCGTTCTCCTTGATGTCGGAGGCCTTCACTTCCTTCTTGCCCTTGACGCTGATGAGCAGGGTCTCGGGGCCGTCGCCCTTGAGGCGCACGCGGAGCTTCTTGAGGTTCAGCACGATATTGACGACGTCTTCCTGCACGCCGTTGATGGCGGCGTACTCGTGCCGGGCGCCCTTGATGCGCACCGCGACCACGGCCGCGCCCTCGAGGGACGACAGCAGGATGCGGCGCAGCGAGTTGCCGATCGTGTGGCCGTAGCCCTTCTCATAGGGTTCGGCGATGAACTTGGAATAGTTGTCGGTCTTCGACTTCTCGTCGACCTCGAACTTTTCCGGGATAACCAGCGTTTTGGAGAAAGTAGCCATTAAGATCCTCGCTTACTTGGAATAGAACTCGACGATCAGCTGCTCGTCGGCGTTGATGCTGGACTCCGCGCGGTCGGGCCAGCGCACGAGCTTGCCCTTCTTGGTGCCGGCGTCCCAGGCCAGGAAGCTGGGGCGCTGGGTGGCCTTCTCGGCGTGCTCCAGGCCCTGCTTGACCAGCGCGGTCTCCGCGGTCTTCTGGTTGATCGTGATCTCGTCGCCGGGCTTCAGGATGTACGACGGGATGGAGACGCAGCGGCCGTTGACGGTGATATGGCCGTGGTTGACCAGCTGGCGGGCCGCCTTCAGCGACACCGCGAAGCCGAGCCGGCGCACGACGTTGTCGAGGCGGACTTCCAGGAAGCGCAGCAGCGCCGCGCCGGTCTGGCCCTTGTCCTTGGAGGCCTTGTTGAAGAAGCGCTTGAACTGCGCCTCGTTGATCTGGGCCGTCAGGCGGGCGATCTGCTTCTCGCGCAGGTGCTTGCCGTAATCGGACATCTTGACGGGGCGCCCGCCGCCGCCGAAGCGCTTTTCCTTCTCGGCCTTCTGGGCGCGGTCTACGAGGCAGTTCGTATGGCACTTGGTGCCCTTCAGGAAAAGCTTCTGGTTCACTTTCCTGCACTTCTTGCAGCTGGGTCCGGTATATCTCGACATTGTAAAGTCTCCTTCGAAGTTCTCTGCTGTTACACGCGGCGGGCTTTCGGGGGCCTGCAGCCGTTGTGCGGGATCGGGGTCACGTCCTTGATGGAGACCACGTGGATGCCGCTCTGCGCGACCGCGCGGATCGCGGTCTCGCGGCCGGGGCCGGGGCCGCTGACGAAGACCATGGCCTGGCGCACGCCGTACTCGGTGGCCTTGGCGGCGGCCTTGCTGGCGGTGATCTGCGCCGCGAAGGGGGTGCCCTTCTTGGTGCCGCGGAAACCGTTGCCGCCGCTGGTGGACCAGGCGATCACGCCGCCCTTCTCGTCGGTGAAGGTGATGATCGTGTTGTTGAAGGAGCAGTTCACGTACACGCGGGCGAAAGCCACGGTGCGCACGCGGCGGCGGGGGGCCGCCTTCTGCTCGGGTTTCTTGGCCCCGTCCTGGGGCTGCGGGTTCTTGTTCTCTTCTGCCATAGTCTTGGATCTTCCTTTTTAGTTTTCCCCCTCCGCCTTGGCGGAGGGGGCTGCGGGTCAGGCCTTGCCCGGCGCTGCGGCCGCCTTGGACGCGCCCACGGTGCGGCGGCGTCCGCGGCGGGTGCGGGCGTTGGTGCGCGTGCGCTGCCCGCGGACGGGCAGGTTGCGGCGGTGGCGGTAGCCCTTGTAGCTGTTTATCTCGACGTACCGCTTGAGGTTGGCGGTGATCTCGCGGCGGAGTTCGCCTTCCACCTTGTATTCCTTCGAGATCACGGAGTTGAGCAGACCCACCTGGTCCTCGGTCAGCTCCCTCACCCGGGTGTCGGGGTCGATCTGGGCGCTGAGCCCGGCCAGGATCTTCTTGGCCATGGGCCGGCCGATGCCATAGACATAGGCCAAAGCTATGCTGATCTTCTTGTCTCTCGGTAAGTCCACACCTGCTATACGTGCCATACGTTCTCCTAGTTCCTTGTTCGGAAATCCGTCACCGGGTTCAGCCCTGACGCTGCTTGTGGCGGGGGTCGCCGCATATGACGCGGACTACGCCCTTGCGCTTTACGATCTTGCACTTCACGCAAATCTTCTTTACGCTCGCTCTGACTTTCATTGAAGCACCTCTGACCTTTGGTTGTGCCGTCGTGAAACGGCCTATTTTTCCCTGTATACTATCCGGCCCTTGCTCAGGTCGTACGGCGACAGTTCCAGCTTGACCTTGTCGCCCGGCAGTATCTTTATGTGGTGGATGCGCATCTTGCCGGAGATGATGCCCAGGATGACCTTCCCGGGGGCGATCTCCACCTTGAAAGTAGCGTTGGGGAGGGACTCCCTGACTATGCCCTCGACCTCGATTTTTTCGCTGTTTTCTGACATATTTATATATTATACAAAATATCGCGCTCTCCGTTAATCCGCCCTGGTGAGCACTTCGCAGCCGTCCTCGGTGACGGCCACCGTGTGCTCGTAATGGGCGGCCAGGCTGCCGTCCGCGCTGACCGCGGTCCAGCCGTCGTTCTTGACCACCACGTCGGCCCTGCCGAGGCAGAGCATCGGCTCTATCGCCAGCGTCATGCCGGCTTTCAGCGCCGGGCCCGTGCCCGGCCTGCCGAAATTGGGTATCGAGGGCTCCTCGTGGAGCCGGCGGCCTATGCCGTGCCCGGTGAACTCCCGGACCACCGACATGCCGTTCTCCACGGCGAAAGCCTCTACGGCGTGGGACACGTCGCCCAGCCTCGCGCCCGCCCTGACCCGCGACAGGGCCCTTTCCAGGGATTCGCGCGTGACGTCCATGAGGCGCCGCGCCTGCGGCGAGATCTCGCCGGCGGCCACGGTCAGCGCCGCGTCGCCGTAAAAACCGTCGGCCACCGCGCCCATGTCCAGGCTCACGATATCCCCCGCCTTCACCAGGCGCTTGGGGCTCGGGATGCCGTGCACGATCTCCTCGTTGATGGACACGCAGAGCGTGGCGGGATAGCCGCGGTAGCCCAGGAAGGCCGGCACGGCGCCCAGTTCGCGCACGCGCTTCTCGGCGAACCTGTCCAGCTCGGCCGTGCTCACGCCCGGCTTCACCCGCGGCCGCAATTGTGAAAGAACCTCGGCCACCACCCGGGCGGCCCTGCGCATGCTCTCTATCTCGGCGGGCGTCTTGATCTCTATCACGGCTTGGCCCGCAGCAGGCCCAGCACCGCCCTGGTCACCGCTTCCGGCGCCTGGCCGCCGTCGGCCTCCACGAAATTACCGGAGGCCCTGTAATAAGCCAGGAGGGGCTCGGTCTGGTCCTTGTAAACCTGTATGCGCTTGGAAATGACCTCGGGCTTGTCGTCCTCGCGGGTCATGAGCGGCTTGCCGCAGGCGTCGCAGACGCCCTCTTTCGCCGGGGGGTTGGAGATAGCGTTGTAGATCTTGCTGCAGCCGGAGCAGGTGCGCCGGGAACCGAGGCGCTTCATCACCACGTCCTCGGCCACGTTGAGGAACACTACGGAATCTATCTCCTGGCCGCGCGAATCGAACCAGGCGTCGAGCATCTCGGCCTGCGCCACGGTGCGCGGGAAGCCGTCGAACAGCAGCCCGCGGGTCTCGGAGCCCAGCCGGGACTTGATCATCTCCATAACCAGGCGGTCCGGCACCAGCCGGCCCCCGGCCATGTAGGAGGAGGCCTCCTGCCCGAGAGGGGTCTTCTTGCCCATCTCGTCGCGCAGGATGTCCCCCGTGGAGACGTGCACCATGTCCAGGGCCTTGAAAAGGTCCTTAGCCAGCGTGCCCTTACCCGAACCCGGGTAACCCAGGAGTATGATGTTCATAGAAAAACGGTCCCGTGGCGCGGGAGCCGGTCCCGCGCCGCCGCCACAGGCGGTCTTATTGTCCGACGTTGAACCAGCGGCCCTTGATCCTGGAGTTCTTGTAGAACCCCTCGTAGTTGCGCATCACCAGGTGGGCCTCGGTCTGCGCGATGGTGTCCAGCGCCACGCCGACCACGATCAGCAGCGAGGTGCCGCCGAAGTAGAACGGCACGTTGAACTTGGCCCTCAGGAAGTCGGGCAGCACGGCTATCGCCGAGACGAACAGCGCGCCGCCGAGCGTGATGCGGTTAAGCACCCACTCGATGTGCTGCGCGGTGGGCTCGCCCGGGCGTATGCCGGGGATGAAGCCGCCCCATTTCTTCATGTTCTCGGCCAGGTCCTTGGGGTTGATGCTGACCGAGTTGTAGAAGTAGCAGAAGAAGACGATCAGGGCCACGTAGACCAGCTGGTACCAGACGCTGGCGTGGTTCATCAGCGCCATCAGCTTCTGGGCCCAGGGGGCGCCGGGGTTGAAGGAGCCGATGGTATAGGGCACGGAGAGCAGCGAGACCGCGAAGATCACGGCGATGACGCCGCTCTGGTCCACCTTGAGGGGCAGGAACGTGGAGGCGCCGCCCATCATCTTGCGGCCCACCATGCGCTGCGCGTACTGCACCGGGATCTTGCGCTGGGCGGTCTGCACCCAGATCACCAGGCCGACGATCGCCACCACCACGGCGAAGATCAGCAGGCCGGTCAGCAGGCTGACTTCCTCGATCTGGATGAGCTTGATCATGCCCATGACGGCCGAGGGCAGCTCGCCCACGATGCCGGCGAAGATGATCAGCGAGATGCCGTTGCCTATGCCGCGCTCGGTGATCTGCTCGCCGAGCCACATCACGAACATGGTGCCGGTCACCAGCGTCAGCACGGTCACGAAATAAAAACCGAAAGTCGGGTTGGTCACGATGGCGGGGCCGCCGCCGGCCTGCATCTTGGTCAGCGCCAGCGTCAGGCCCAGCGACTGGAAGGCCGCCAGGAAAAGCGTGAAGTAGCGCGTGAACTGGGTGATCTTCTTGCGGCCGGATTCCCCCTCCTTCTGGAGGCGGTCCAGCATGGGGAAGACGTGAGCGCCCTGCACCAGGCTCATGATGATGGACGCGTTGATGTAAGGCATCACGCCCATCGAGAAGATGGAGAAGCGCCCCAGCGCGCCGCCGGAGAAGATATCCAGGAACCCGAGCAGCGAACCCTTCTGGGCCTCGAAAATGGCCTGCAGGGCCGCGGTGTTGATGCCGGGTATCGGGATGGAGGCGCCGAGCCGGTAGACGGCCAGCGCCCCGAGCACGAAGAATATCCGCTTCTTCAGGTCCTGTATCTTGAAGATGTCGGTGATCTGCTGCATTATTTCTTGTCCGTTTTAGGAGCCTCTACCAGGACGGCCTTGCCGCCGGCTTTCTCGATCTTCTCTTTGGCCGAGGCCGAGAAGGCGTGGGCCTTCACGGTCAGGGCCTTCTTCAGCTCGCCGTCGCCGAGCACCTTGATCAGTTCGGCGTGCTTGACCAGGCGGGCCTTCACGAAAGCCTCGGGGGTCACTTCGGCGCCGGCCTTGAAGTTCTTCTCCAGCGAGGAGACGTTGACCCACTGGTACTCGGTGCGGAAGCGGGCGTTATTGAAGCCGCTCTTGGGGACGCGCCGCAGCAGCGGGATCTGGCCGCCCTCGAACCCGTCCGGCTTGGCGCCGCCCGAGGTGGAGTTCTGGCCCTTCTGGCCGCGGGTGGAGGTCTGCCCGTGCCCGGAGCCCTGGCCGGTGCCGAGGCGCTTCTTGCGGTGAACGGAACCGTACTTGGGCTTGAGATTGTTGAGTCCGACCATAGTGATTCTCCTGTTCTTTGACTGGATCGCTGTTAACCGCCGCGGCTTATTCGAGGCCGCGGATCTTGCGCACTTCTTCCCGGCTCTTGAGCCGCTTGAGCGCGTCGAGGGTCGCGTAGACCGTGTTGAAAGCGTTGCGGGTGCCGAGGTTCTTGGTCAGGATGTTCTTGACCCCGGCGGCCTCGAGGACCGCGCGCACGCCGCCGCCGGCGATGAGGCCGGTGCCGTCCACGGCGGGCTTCATCCAAACCTTGCCGGCGCCGAACCTGCCCTCGACCTCATGCGGGATCGTGGAGTTCAGCAGCGGGAACTGGAACATGTCCTTGCGGGCGCCGGCGGTGCCCTTCTGGATGGCGCCCTGCACCTCGTTGGATTTGCCGAGGCCCACGCCGACCTTGCCGTTATTGTCGCCCACGACCACGAGGGCGTTGAAGGAGAAGCGCTTGCCGCCCTTGACCACCTTGGTGACGCGGTTGATTACGACGGTGACGACCTTCTCTTCCCTGGCGTCGGTGAGGTCGAGCTCCATCGCGTCGCCCGCCTTGCCCTGGGCGTTGAGTTCCTTGCTGGTCTTGAGCTGTTTCTGGTTTCTGAGCATTTTGGCTTCTCCCTTAGAATTTCAGGCCGGCTTCGCGGGCCCCGTCGGCGAGCGCCTTGATGCGCCCGTGGTAGATCCTGCCGCCGCGGTCGAAGCAGACCTCGGTGACGCCCTTGGCGGCGGCCCGCTTGGCGAGCAGCGCGCCCACGACCTTGGCGGACGCGACGCTCTTGCCGGACTTCAGCTTGCCCTTGAGCTCCTTGTCCACGCTGGAGGCGGCGGCCAGGGTCACGCCCTTCACGTCGTCGACCACCTGCGCGTAGAGGTGCTTGGCGCCCCTGTAGACGCTCAGGCGCGGCCTCTTGATGCCGTTCTCGAACAGCCTGTTGCGGGAGCGGATCTTGCGGAATTCGTAGCGTTCCTGTTTGCTTATCATAGTATTGTCTCTCCGTTATTTCTTCGCGCCGCCCGCGCCGCCGGCGCCGGCTCCGGCCGCGGTCTTGCCGGCCTTGCGGATGATATGCTCGCCCTGGTACTTGATACCGGTGCCCTTGTAGGGCTCGGGGCGCTTGATCCTCTTGATCTGGGCGGCCAGGTTGCCCACGGCCTCGCGGTCTATGCCCTTGATCGTAAGGACGGTCTGCTTGGGGTCGAAGGACATCTTGATGCCCTGCGGTATGTCCATCAGCACCGGGTGGGAGAAACCGAGCGTCAGCGACACGCGGTTCCCTTCGACGGAGCCCTTGAAACCGACGCCGCTGATCTCCAGCACCTTCTCGTATTCCTTGGTGACGCCGTTGACCATGTTGTTGATGCGGGCGCGGCAGGTGCCGAACAGCGCGCCCTTGTCCTGGGCGCCCTGCGCGATGCTGACGTTGATGACGTTGCCGGCGATGGCGGCGTTGATGCCGTCCGGCAGCGCGTAGTTAAGCTTTCCCAGCGGGCCCTCCACGTGCACGGTGCGGCCGTCCACGCGGGCCTTCACCTTGTCGGGCATCGTTATAGGCATTTTTCCGATTCTGCTCATGTTTTTACCTCTTATATCCGTTCTCGGTTACCACACCTGGCAGACGACTTCGCCGCCGACCTTCTGCTTCTTGGCCTCGGAGTCGGTCAGCAGGCCCTTGGAGGTGGAAACTATCGTGACGCCGAAGGCGGCGCGCACCTTGGGCAGCTCCTCGGAGCCGCGGTAGACACGCAGGCCGGGCTTGGACACGCGGCGCAGGCCGTTGATGACGGGCTGCTTGTCGGTGGTGTACTTCAGGGTGATGCGGATGACGCCGCGGCGGTCGATGGTCTTGTCCAGCTTCGGGTCCAGCACCTTGTAATTCGAGACGAAGCCCTCGTCCTTGAGGAGCTTCACGAGGCCCGCCTTGATGCCGGAGAACGGCACGTCGACGCGCTCTTTCTTCTTGGCCGTGGCGTTCTTTATCGCCGCGAGCATGTTAGATATGGGGTCCATTGTTTCTCTCCTTCCTTAAATTCGGCAGCGTTACCAGCTGGACTTCCGGAGGCCCGGGATCAGGCCCTCGTGCGCCATCTTGCGCAGGCAGATCCTGCAGAGACCGAAGTCCCGGTAGTAGCCGCGCGGCCTGCCGCAGATCTGGCAGCGGTTGCGGAAGCGCGTAGAGAACTTCTGGGGTTTGCGCATCTTCGCCATCCAAGCGTATGTAGCCATTTCTTTCTCCTGTTATCCTTTTAAATTACTTCTTCGCCTCGGGCTTCTTGAAAGGCATGCCCAGGTACTCGAGCAGGGCCTTGCCCTTCTTGTCGTCGCCGGCGGTGGTCACGAACGTGATGTTCATGCCGCGGGCCTTCGGGGACTTCTCCATGTTGACCTCGGGGAAGATGTGGTGTTCCTTGAGGCCGATGTTCAGGTTGCCGCGCCCGTCGAAGAACCGGGGGTCGAAGCCCTGGAAGTCGCGGATACGGGGCACCGACAGGCTGACGAACCTGTCGAGGAACTCGTACATGCGGGCGCCGCGCAGCGTCACGCGCACGCCTATCGGCATGCCCTCGCGCAGTTTGAAGTTGGAGATGCTCTTCTTGGCGCGGCGGACCTGCGGGTTCTGGCCGGAGATGACCATCAGGTCGTCCTTGGCCAGGTCGAGGGCCTGGATGTTCTCCTTGGCCTCGCTGACGCCTATGTTGATGACGATCTTGGTCATCTTGGGGCAGGCCATCGGGGAGCTCAGGCTGAAATCCTTCATCAGGGCCGGCTGCACCTTCTCGCGGTAAGCGTCGGCCAGGCGCACCTTGTAGCCTTTCGGCATCGGGGTGACGGCGCCCTTCTGGGCCTCGGTCACCTGCACCTTCTGGTGCACGTGCTCCTTCTTAGGCGCCTTGGGCGTCTTCTGGACTTCTTTCGTTCCTTCCTTAGCGGGTTCTTTCGCCATCTTAATTACCTCTTAAACTATCGCTTCGCCGCACTTCTTGCAGGAGCGCAGCTTCTCGCCGCCCTGCAGGGTCACCTTCACGCGCGCCGGCTTGCCGCACTTGGGGCAGACCAGCTGCACGTTGGAGATGTCCATGGGGGCCTCCACCTTATGGATGCCGCCGGGCTTTTCCTTGGTGGTCTTCTTGTGCTTGGAGACGATGTTGACGCCCATCACCACGACCTTGCGGTCGGAGGGCATGATCTCCTTGACCTCGCCTTTTTTGCCTTTGTCGCGGCCGGCGAGCACGATAACGGTGTCCTTCTTCTTGAGTTTCAGCATAATTTCCGCCTTATTAGAGCACTTCGGGAGCGAGCGAGACGATCTTGAGGAAGTTCTTCGCGCGCAGTTCGCGGGCCACGGGGCCGAAAACGCGGGTTCCCTTGGGTTCGCCGTTGTCGTCGATGACGCAGACGGCGTTGTCGTCGAAGCGTATGTAGGAGCCGTCGGGCCTGCGGGTCTCGCGGGCCACGCGCACCACCACGGCCTTCACCACGTCGCCCTTCTTGATGGCGCCGTGGGGGATGGCGTCGCGCACCGAGGCGACGATGGTGTCGCCGAGGAACGCGTACTTGCGGTAGCTGCCGCCGTTGACGTGGAAGCACTGCAGCTTGCGGGCGCCGGAGTTATCGGCTACGTTAAGGATGGTTCTGAGCTGTATCATGGTCTTTCTCCGTTAGATCCGGCCCTTACTTGGAGGCCTTCTCGACTATACGGGTTACGCGCCAGCGCTTCAGGGCGGACAGCGGCCGGGTGCTTACGATCTCCACCAGGTCGCCGGCCTTGGACTCGTTGGCCTCGTCGTGGGCGTAGAACTTGCGGTTGCGCCTGAGGGTCTTGTCGTAGAGGTTGTGGCTGATCACGTGGTCCACGCTGACCACGCGGGTCTTGGTCATCCTGTCCGACACCACTACGCCGCGCAGGACCTTCCTCTGGCTCCTATCTACGGTATTCTTGGTCATTTCTTCACCTCGGCGGTCTTGGACTTGGCCAGCTCGCGCTCTTTGAGCCAGGTGTTGATCATGGCTATCTTGCGGCGGGCGGTGCGCAGCTGCAGCGGGTTCTCCACCGGCGCGGTGCTGCGTTTGAACTTGATCTGGAAGAGCTGCTTCTTCAGGTCGCTTATCTGCGCCTTCAGCTCGGCGTCGCCCATGTTCCTGAGGGTTTCCTTGTCTTTTCTTTTCATGGTCGTGCGGCTCCTTTAATTCTCGCGGCTCACGAAGCGCGTCTTGATGGGCAGCTTGTGCCCGGCGCGGGTGAAAGCTTCCTGCGCGGTGGCCAGGTCCAGGCCTTCCACCTCGAACAGCACGCGGCCCGGCTTCACGACGGCCACCCAGTGGTCCGGCGCGCCCTTACCCTTACCCATGCGGGTCTCGGCGGGGTGCTTGGTGACGGCCTTGTCGGGGAAGATGCGCACCCAGATCTTGCCTTTCTTGCGGAGGTAGCGCACGATGGTCACGCGGCAGGCCTCTATCTGGCGGGCGGTGATCCAGCGGGGCTCCAGGGCCTTCAGGCCGTACTCGCCGAAAGCCAGCGAGAAGCCGCGCTTCGCCATCCCCTTGATGCGGGGCGCGGAGTGCGTCTTGCGGTATTTGACTCTCTTGGGCATCAACATAGTTTTGCTCCTTGGTTAAAACGCTCAGGCCGAGGGCTGCTCGCGGCGGGCGGCGGCGGCCTCGTCCATCACCGGGACTTCGCTCGGGTTCTCGGCTTCCATCTTTATCAGCTGCTCGCGCAGCTCGCGCGGGGTCTTCGCGAAGAAGAGCTTCTTGAAGATCCACACCTTGATGCCGATCTTGCCCATCGAGGTATGAGCCTCGGTGAGGCCGTAATCGATGTCGGCGGAGATGGTCTGCAGCGGCACGCGGCCCTTGCGGAACCACTCGCGGCGGGCGATCTCGGCGCCGCCGAGGCGGCCGGAGGCCATGACCTTGATGCCGAGGGCGCCGGAGCCCATCGTGCGCTCCATGGCGCGCTTGATGGCGCGCTTGAAGGAGATGCGCTTCTCCAGCTGCTGGGCCACGTTCTGGCCGACCAGCCGGGGGTCCAGCTCGGGGATCTTGATTTCGGAAACGTTGATGAAGACCTTGCGCTTGGTCAGGCGCTCCACGTCCTTTTTAAGGGCCTCGATGTCCGCGCCCTTGCGGCCGATCACCACGCCCGGGCGGGCGGTGTGGATCGTGACCTTCAGGTAGGCGCCGGCGCGCTCGATGTCCACCCAGCTCACGCTGGCCAGGTGGAAGCGCTCGGTCACCATCTGCCTGATCTCGAAATCCTCGCGGATGAGCTCGGGCATCTTCTTGGGCGAGAACCAGCGGGACTGCCAGTCCTGGATGTAACCGAGGCGTAAACCCTTAGGATGTATTTTCTGACCCATATTATTTGCTCCCCTTCGTATCGGAAACGGCGACGTGGATGTGGCACATCTTGCGCTTGAACGGCATCGCGCGGCCCTGCGGGCCGGGCTGCACGCGCCTGAGGAATTTCATCGGGCCCTGGTCGGCGTAGCACTCGGTCACCCAGACCTGCTTGAGGTCCAGCTTCTTGCCGAGCTTCACGCTCAGGTTGGCGCCCGCGGACTTGATGGCCTTGCCGACGACGTCGGTGGCTATGCGGGGCAGAGCGGCCAGGATGTACTGGGCCTCATAGAGGGACTTGCCCCGGACCTGGTCGAGCAGCTGGGCCACCTTGCGGCGGCCGTAGCGCTGGTACTTGAGATCGCATTTAGCTTCCATGATATTCTCCCTTGAATTGCACCGTTAGGTGAGGTCCGTCGCTTCCTTGGTATGCGACTGGCCGTGGCCCTTGAAGAGGCGCGGGAAAGAGAACTCGCCCAGCTTGTGGCCGACCATGCGCTCCGTGACGTACACCGGCAGGAACTTGCGGCCGTTGTGCACCATCAGGGTCTGCCCGACGAACTCGGGGGTTATCGTGCAGGCGCGCGCCCAGGTCTTGATCTGGGCCTTGCCGCCGCTCTGCGCGGCGGCCTGGACTTTCGCCAGGAGCTTCTGGTCCACGTAGGGGCCTTTTTTAGAAGATCTGCTCATTTCTCATTTCCTCCGTTAACCGCCGACCTGCGCCTTGCGCCGGTCCTGCACTATCATCCAGCCCCAGATCTTGGATTTGGTCCTGGTCTTGTAGCCCTTGGAGGGCTGGTTCCACGGCGAGCGCGGAACGTTGTTGCCCTTCGAGTGGCCGCGGCCGCCGCCGAGCGGGTGGTCCACGGCGTTCATCGCGGCGCCGCGCACGGTGGGCTTCACGCCGATGTGGCGCTGCCTGCCGGCCTTGCCGAGGGTGATCGTGTTATGCTCGATGTTGCCCACCTGGCCGATGGTGGCCATGCAGTTCTTGAGCACCTTGCGGATCTCGCCGGAAGGCATCTTCACGAGGGCGTAGTCGCCCTCCTTGGCCATGAGCTGCGCCTGGGTGCCGGCCGCGCGCACGAACTGCGCGCCCTTGCCGGGGATCATCTCGATGGCGTGGATGAAGGTACCGTCGGGGATATTGGCCATCGGCAGCGCGTTGCCGAGCTTGATCTCGGCCTTGGGGCCGCTCATCACGCTGGCGCCCACGCCCAGCCCGAGGGGGGCGGGGATGTAGCGCTTGTCGCCGTCGGCGTAGACCAGCAGGGCGATGCGGGCGTTCCGGTTGGGATCGTACTCGATCGCCGTCACCTTGGCGGGCACGCCGAACTTCTCGCGCTTGAAGTCGATGACGCGGTAGCGGCGGCGGTGGCCGCCGCCGTGGTGGCGCACCATCACCATGCCGGTGTTGTTGCGGCCGCCGTTCTTGCGCATGCCGGTGGTCAGGCGCTTCTCGGGGTCGGTCTTGGTGATCTCGGAGAAGTCCGCGATCTGGATCGTGCGCCTCGAGGGGGTATAGGGTCTGTAGGATTTTATGGGCATATCTCTTTGTTCCTCGCTCGCCTTACTTCGGCAGGTTGGTCACGTCTATCTTCTGGCCTTCCTTGACGGTGACGATCGCCTTCTTCCAGTCGGAGCGGTAGCCCTCGTGGCGGCCCACCCGGTGCAGTTTCCCGGGGAGGTTGGCGGTGCGCACCGCGGAGACCTTCACCTTGAAGAGGGTCTCGATGGCCTTCTTGATCTGGGTCTTGTTGGCCTTGGGGTTCACGCGGAAGGTGTAGCGGTTCTGCTCGTCCTTGATCACGACGCTCTTCTCGCTGAGGATAGGGGATATCAGGACTTCGGTAAAGTTCATTTTGCCTCCTTGACGCTGGCGGCCAGGGCCTTGATCGCGGCGGGGGTGAAGACGAGCTTGGTGCTCCGCATCGCCTCGTAGGCGTTCAGGTTCTGCGCCAGGCACCAGCCGAAATCGGCGATGTTCTGGGACGCGGCCTTGAAGTTCTTGTCCATCTTGTCGGTCACGAACAGCACGCGCTTGGCGTTCAGGCCCTTGCGCAGGTCGTTCAGCGAGCTGGTCTTGGCGGCCTCGAGGGCGAGGTTCTCGACCACCAGCACGGCGCCGTCGGCGGCGCGGGCGCTGAGGGCCTCGACCAGGGCCTGGCGGAGCTTCTGCACCGGCAGGTACTGGCGGAAGGAGCGCGGCTTGGGGCCGAACACCACTCCGCCCTTGCGCCAGATCGGCGAGCGGGTGGAGCCGTGGCGGGCGCGGCCGGTGCCCTTCTGCTTCCAGGGCTTCTTGCCGCCGCCGCTGATCTCGCCGCGGGTCTTGGTGCAGGCGGTGCCGCGGTGTTTGTTGGCGAGGTAGTACTTCATGACCTCGTGGATGAAGTGGGCGTCGGGCTTGACGGCGAACAGCGTCTCGGGCAGGTCCGCCTTGCCGATTTCCTTGCCTTTCAGGTTCAGGAGCTTGGTTTCCATGGTTTATCCTCTCTCAGGCCTTACTTCTTGGCGGCCGGTTTGGCGGCGGGCTTGGCCGCGTCCTTCTTGCCTTTCTTGGCCGCGGGCGGGGCGGGCGGCTTGGGGAGCTTCTTGTTGGTGAGCGTGATGTACACCATGCTGCCCTTGGCGCCGGGGATGCCGCTGTTCACGAGTATCAGGTTCTCCTCGGGGATGACCTTCACGACCTTCACTTTCTGGACGGAGCAGGTCTCTACGCCCCAGTGGCCGGCCATGCGCTGGCCGGGGAGCACGCGGCCCAGGGAGCGGCGGCTGCCCAGGGAACCCGGGGCGCGCTCGCGATCGCTGGCGCCGTGGCTGGCGGGCTGGCCGCGGAAATTGTGGCGCTTCATGCCGCCGGCGAAGCCGTGGCCCTTGGTGACGCCCTGCAGGTCGACCCAGTCGCCCGCCACGAAGCGTTCCACGCCGGCCGTCTGGCCCTGCGCGGCGCCCTTGAGGTCGGGCACGCGGAACTCGCGCAGGTGGCGCAGCGGCTTGGAGTTGAGCTTCTTGGCCAGGCCGTTCTCGGCGGCGTTGGCGCGTTTCTCTTCCTTGTGGCCGAAGCCCAGGCAGACGGCCTGGTAGCCGTCCTTTTCCATGGTGCGGGTATAGGCCACGCGGCAGGGTCCGGCCTTCACGACGGTGACGGCGTGGAGGTTGCCCGCGGCGTCGAAGAGCTGGGTCATCCCCATCTTCTCGCCGATCAGAAATTTATGGGACGCGGGCAGCTGCTGCGCCTCGGTCTTGGCCTCGGGGGCCTTCTGCTCTTTGTTCTCTTCGGTCATGTCGATCCGCTCCTTAAGCCGTCCTTTCCGACGGGAAAAGCCCGGAAAAACCGGGTCCACCCGCCGCGAAAGCGAACGAGCCACGCCGGAACCTTTCGGCTCCGGTCCTGGTACGACTCTATTTTTAGTTTCTATGATTAGCCCGCAGGCGGAGGGAATCAAGGCCGCTCCGTCTATAGGGCCGCCGCCCGTATTCCGTAGAACGCGGCGGCGTAATATAAAAACTTCTTTTCAAAGAAACCGCGGCGTTGCCGCGATTAACTACAGGATTATTATAACAAAACCCGTATTTTATGTAAAGAACTTTCTCAAAGTCCTGCCGCCAAGGTCAGTAAGGGGACGTTGGTTAGTTGGTTAGTATTTTCACTTCGTCTTTGGCCGCACAGTTCCGAACTTCAGCCAAATACTAACCAACTAACCAACGTCCCCTCCCTCCCCATATAGGTGAAATTATTAATAATATAGATTTCTATATTATACATTTTTTATCGGAACCGCTCCGCCGCTACCCTTACCCCCCTCCTCGTCGTAAAATTTCGCTTTTTTCACGGCATATGCTAGACTAAAGGCGCGCCGGACCTGCCGGAAAGACTTAAGTGATCCCCGCGCAAGGGATGACTCCAGTCCTTCCCTGGCGGCCCGCGCGTTACAACAGGAGGGGACATGCCTAAGACCAAGTCAGCCAAAATGAAGCCGGCCGCGGCCTTCCGCGGCGGGACCGTGACTTCTTTCGTGGAGAAGCATTACCGCCATTATAACGCGCTGGCGCTGCGCGACGCGGCCCGCGCCTGGCGCGGCCACCTCGACAAGGGCGGCAAGATGTTCCTGGCCATGGCCGGCGCCATGAGCACCGGCGAACTGGGGGTCTCCCTGGCGGAGATGATACGCCGCGGCAAGATCCACGGCGTCTGCTGCACCGGGGCCAACCTCGAGGAGGACGTCTTCAACCTCGTGGCGGGCGACACTTACGTAAAAGTGCCGCATTACCGGGACCTCAGCCCCGAGCAGGAGAAAGCCCTGCTCGACAAGGGCCTCAACCGGGTTACCGACACCTGCATCCCGCAGGACGTGATGTTCAACATCGAGGACCGCATCGTCGAGCTCTGGAAGAAGGACGAGCGCGAAGGGCGCCGCCGCTTCCCGCACGAGTATTTCTACGAGCTGCTGCGCTCCGGCTCGCTGAAAAAGCATTACCAGACCGACCCCGCCCACAGCTGGCTGCTCGCCGCCGCCCGGAAGAACCTGCCGATCTTCGTGCCGGGCTGGGAGGACTCCACCATAGGCAATGTCTACGCCGCGCGCTGCATCAAGGGCGACCTTAAGCCCGGCGGGATACGCACCGGCGTGGAGTACCTGATGGAGCTGGCGGACTGGTACCCGCGCGCGAGCGCCGGCCCCGGCCCGGGCCTCGGCTTCTTCCAGATCGGCGGCGGCATAGCCGGCGACTTCCCCATCTGCGTGGTGCCCATGCTGACCTACGACCTCAAACAGAAGGTCAAGATGTGGGGTTACTTCTGCCAGATCTCGGACAGCATCACCAGCTTCGGCTCCTACTCCGGGGCCGTGCCCAACGAGAAGATAACCTGGGGCAAGCTCGGCGTGAAAACGCCCAAGTTCGTCATCGAGAGCGACGCCACCATAGTGGCCCCGCTCATCTTCTCCCACGTGCTGGGCGCCTGAACGCCCCGCGCAAAAAAGAAGAGCCCGGCCGCTTGGCCGGGCTCTTTCTTTTTCCGCCTGGAGGCTTACTTGGCGGTGGCGTTGATCCAGTTAAGCGCGCCGTTCACCTTGGAGTAAACGCCGTACTTGTTCGGGCGGGCGCAGCCCTCGCCCCAGCTCACCACGCCGGCGAGCACGCGGGCGGAGCCGGTGCCCATCATCAGCGGGCCGCCGCTGTCGCCCTGGCAGGAATCCTTGCCGCCCTGGGGGTAGCCGGCGCAGATCATGCTGTCGGTCACGTCGGAGTAGGCCTTCAGGCAGGTCTGCTTGTCCACGAAGGGCACGGTGACCTTCATCAGGTTCTTGGACACGCCGCCGCCCTCGCTGGTGGTGCCCCAGCCGGCGGTGACGAAGTCGACCTTGGAGGTGATCTCCTTGGCGTTGAGCGCTATGGGCGCGTAGGTGGAGTCGGCGGAGAGCTTCACCAGGGCGAAGTCGTTCTCCATGGTGTTGGTGTTCCAGCCGGGATGCTTGACGATCTGCAGCACGGTGAACTTCTCCACGCCGGCGGTGTCGGCCTGGTTATTGAGGCCGATGGCCACGCCCTTGAGGTAGCCGCCCTCGACGCAATGAGCCGCGGTCAGCACCCAGTTCTTCTTGATCAGCGAGCCGCCGCAGAAGTGGCTGCCGTAGGAGGAGCGCAGGGAGACGATGAAGGGGAACTCGCCCTTGGCCGCCTGCACGCCGCCGACTATCTTCTCGGCCGCGAAGCGGGCCAGGGGGTCGACCGCCTGGGGCATCAGGCCCGAGCGGGAAGGCATCTCTATGTCGTTGATGGCGGGCAGCACGCTGCGCCCGGGAGCGTCGAAGCTGATATTAGCCGCATTGGCCGGAACCATGGCCAGGGCCAGGACCAGCGTCGCAATCATCTTGATCATGCAAACTCCTAAGTATCCACTGCGTGGGATTTAACTTCTTAGGGGAATTGTGCAAAATCAATTGATTAATGTCAACGAATATTTTCCCTTTGGACCCAGCCCCGCCTGGGCCCTATTTCCCACGACGGGCGTCAAAAAGAAAGGCCGCCGGGGCTCCCCGGCGGCCGCTCTCGGCTTTGGTCCGGCGCTACTCCTGTTTTCCCCAGAAACTGCCGGCCTGCTCTTCCTCGGGGGGCAGCGGCCCGGCCGCGGCCATATTAAGGTAGAGCGCGGTCAGGGCGAAAAGCGACAGCAGGCCGCCCAACCCCTCAAAAAAACCGTTGACGTAATAGGCGGAAGCCGAACCCTCGGGCAGGAAAGCCTTGATCGCCCAGCCGGGCAGGCGCCCGGCCAGCATGGGCAGGGCCGCGGTCATCACCACCGTCCAAACCCGGCCGCGGGTGAGCTCCCAACTGCGCAGAAAGGCGGCCTTGAGCGGCAGGCCTTCCGCCGCGGCGTTGAGCCAGAGCGCCAGCCTTACGGCGAACCAGATCCCGGTCACCATCCAGACCAGCGCCAGCAGGGTGCTGCCGAAAAAATCCGCCTTGAGGAACAGCATCGGTACCCACAGCCATGACAGGAACAGGATATCCCAGGCGGCCTTGGGCAGGAACCAGGCGCGGGAATAGGAGAACAGCGGCCCCGCCTCCCGCTTGAGCCCGAGCAGCGTGACCAGCGGCGTCAGGCCGGCCGAGAACCAGGCGGCCAGGAGCATGCCGGGCAGGTAGGCCAGGAATCCGCCGCGGAAAGAGGAGGTGAGCTCCTTGCCCCCGGCGTAAACGCCGGCGACGCCCAGCCAGCCGCAGGCCAGCGCGTACAGCCAGTAGGTCACCGCCGCCGCGGCCAGGCAGGCGGCGGCCGGCCCGGGGACGCGCCTGAGCAGCCCGTAGCCCTGCTCTATGGACTTCTGTATCATTCGGTTATCACGCAGTCGTAATTGTCGCGCGTCTTGGAGCAGGACACGGCGGAAACGCTCTGGGACAGGCTCGGGTCGTCCTCGCTCGGGTAGATCCCGTTCTCGTAGAGCGCGTCTATGAGCTTGCCGGCGGCGTCGGTGTGCACCACCAGCTTCTCCGCCCCGTTCACCTTGACGAAAAAGGAGCAGGCGTCGTACATCTCCGAGGCGCAGGCCAGGGAGCGCACGGCCAGCGTGTCGGTCTCGCCGTCGATCTCGTGCAGGGGCAGGTCCTCGAACCTGGCCATCAGGTTGAGGGCCTCCCACATCATTTTGGCCGGTTTGCCGTTGACGCGCGCCGTGGCCGCGTGGGCCCCGAGCGCCGCCGCGGCCAGGCAGGCCGCGGCCAGCAGAATTTTAAGTTTCATCCAAACCTCCGTTAACCTCGGCTAAATTCTACAAAACTTCGCCGGGCGGCAGCAGTTTATAACGCACGCGCAGCACACCGTCGGCGAAGCCCGTGGAAATTATCCTGAAAGTCCCCAGCTCCGCGGTGGAGGCGGCGTGCGCCCCGGCGCAGGGGCAGGCGTCGAAATCCCCTATGCGCACCACGCGCAGCGCCTCCCCGGCCGCGCCTTCCGGCAGGCGGCCCAGGTCGTATTTCTCCCGCGCCTCGGCCAGCGGCACCAGGTCCCCCGTCACGGGCAGGGCGGCCGCTATGGCGCCGTTCACCAGCCGCTCGAGTTCCGCCCGCTCCTCCGCCGTCAGGTCGCGGGGGAAGCGGTAATCGCATTTGGATTTTTTCTTCTCGATATGGGAGCTGAAGGCCCGCTTGCAGCCGAACAGGCGCACCATGGCCCCGTTGAGCAGGTGTTCCGCCGTGTGCATGGCGGGCGAGGAGTACTCCTTCATCAGAAATCCCCGAGCTTCACCACGCGCCCTTCCACGGCGAACATGGCCGAATGCTCGGTCTTCTCCGTGACGGCGTAGGTGGAGGCCGTGGTCATGTTCAGGCCCATCACCGGGTAGAAATTGGCGAATTCCCTCGCGTCGGCTCGCATGAAGCCGAGCCGCTGCCAGCTCGCGGCGCCGCCGTCGAGCAGGGCGCGCTGGTACTCCTCCAGCCGCTCGCCGTAACCGGCGGGCATCAGTTCGGCCCGCGGGAACTCCACTATGGCGTCGGCCAGCTGGCATTTCAGCGCGCCGCTCTTCGCCTTTTTAAGCAGGCCCAGCCGGGTGAAATCCTTCGCCACGCGGGCCGCCGCCGGCCGGCTCACGCCGAGCGTCTTAGAGAAGGCCTCCTCGGACCAGTCGCCCCGGTCATTGATCATGTAGAGGAAGGCCTTATAATGTTCCGGCGTGGCCAGGATGGCCGTGGTCTGCTCCACGCTGAGCGGGTATTTCTTCTCGGTCAGCGCGCGGCTCATGGCCTTGTGCAGCGGCGACAGCCCGGGCGTGGCATCCTTTACGGACAGGAAAGGTTTGAGCAGTTCCTCGTAGAACTTCTCCCCGGTCAGGGTGCGCAGCCAGGCGGCCATCAGGCCCCCCAGCGGCGCGCTGCCCGGCAGCAGCTTCAGCGCCGGCGCCAACCGCGGCAGGTCCTCGGCCGGCGGCAGCACCTTGCCCTGCTCCCAGAGCAGGTACTTGCGGTAGGAGGCGCCCAGCACATGCTCGCCGCCATTGTCATGAAAGAACCGGTAAGCCGTTGGGAAACCCGCTTCCTTGCGGGCCTTTACGAGAGTTTCCGAAAAGATAGTGGACATGTACAGATTCTACATAATCCCCGGCCCCCGCCGGGCGCCCTCAGGGCAGGCGCCCGGAAGCGGCCAGGGTTTCCGGGGCCGGGGCAGGGCCCAGACCGCCAGCAGCAGCACTACTTTCCTCATGCCCCGCTCACTTCAGCAGGTACTCGCCGTCCACCAGCACGTTCATGCCCAGGTAATCCTGGCAGGACTCGTCCGCCCCGGAGATGGTGATCTTGCCCGCGCCGGGCTTGATGTTCAGCGCGCAGCCGCCCATGCCGCGGAA
>CAYSYJ010000011.1:0-25181 GCA_964435105.1 uncultured Elusimicrobiaceae bacterium | reverse complement strand
GGCCTCGGCCCTCGACGGTCCGAAACCCGCGGCGGGGGCGCGGCGGCCCAGGGCGGCGAAGACCGCGCGCAGCCATGCTTTCGTCGCTTCGGGACCGTAAGGAGGAGGCGGGGAGACCCATTTGAGCTTCACCGCGTCGAAGGCGCCGGTCATTACCGGGTCCGGGTGGGGCAGCAGGCGCAGGCGCGCGGCCAGCGCGTCGCGGTAGAAATCCCCGGTGTCGGGCGCTGCGGTGACGCCGCGTTGCGCCAGCAGGGCCGCCAGGGCGGCTTTTGCGGCCGGGGCGAAACCGGCCAGGCAGACGTCGAAGGCCGGCTTGCGGCGGCCTTGGGCCGCCAGGCGGCGGGCCGCGAAGGCGATCCTCGCTTTCAATTTTTCAGGCGTTTCCTCGTCGAAACTGTTCGACCTGTCCAGTACCAGGTCCACTCCGGGAGGGACCGAACCGCCGGCCACGGCGTCCCCGGCCTGCACCAGGGCGGGGCAGCCGTTATAAAATTCCACCAGGCCGCCGGGGCCGGTGCGGCGGGCGGCCGCAGCCAGGGCGGCCTTCACCAGGGGCCCGTCGCCGTGCACGGCGTCAGCGGGGCCGAAGCCGGTGTTCATTATGTCGGGATTGTCCTTGGGGAGGAAAGGGGCCAGCGAAGGGCGCGGCGAACAGGCCAGGCCGCCGGACTTGCGGAAAGAACCCAGCGGCGTCGGGGCGCAGCTGCTGAAGCGGCACTCCGCGTCGCCGTGCTCCACCAGGGCCGCGCCGGGCGGCACCCAGATGCCGGGAGTGTCAGAAAAGATGAAGCGCTGCCACTGGCCGAAACCCGTATAGGCGTCCACCTGCGCGTCGCCGCCGGCGGCAGGGGCAGCCAGCCCGAAGGCGCCGGCGTCGCCGTAAAAATCGGGGCTGCCGCCGAAAGCCGAGAGCAGGTCGGAAAAAGCGAGGCCGGAGACGGCGTCCAGCGCGCGGTCGAAAGCGGCCCGGTCCGATGCGGGGCCCGGCCCTGAGTCGGGAGCGAAACAGAAAGCCCAGTCGGAGCGGCGCGTCATGCCCGGCCCGGCGTCGCGGGCCGGCACTATGAAAAGCTTGAGGGTCTCGCCGGCGCCTTTCCAGGAGCAGGCGATCTGCCCGCCCAGCATGCCGGTCACGGTAAAGCCGGCCCCGGAGAGGGTCCCGGCCGGCGGCGCCGACGGGACCGCCGCTTTCCGGCGCTCCTTAACGGGTGGGCGGCCCGCCGCGAAAGATTCGAATTCCTCTTCGGTAAGGGGGCGTGCCGGGGCGGAGGGTTTGCGGGCCGCGGCTATGGCCCCGGCCAGGCGGGCCAGGGCGAGCGCGGCTGCGCTGGCTGGTTCCAGCGCGGCGACGGGTTTTCTGGCCTTCTCGGCGCGGCCCACGGCCGGGTCGCGGGGTATCACGCCGAGCACCGGCGCGTTCACGGCGCGCGCGAAATCCAGCGCGCGGCCGGCGGCGGCCGGGTCCTTGGCGTTCACGGCGAGGCCGGCCAGGTACACGCCGTTGCGGGCATAGTTGTTGACCATCGCTATGAGGTTGTTGGCCGCGTAAAGCGAAAGCAGTTCTTCGGAGACCACCAGCACGGCCTTGCCGGCGAAGCCGCGGCGCAGCGGGGCCGCGAAGCCGCCGCAGACCACGTCGCCCAGCACGTCGAAGACGGTGAGATCGTAGGCGCCGCCTTTCAGCAGGCCCGCCGCCTCGACGGCGTCCAGCATGGCGCCGATACCGGCCCCTGCGCAGCCGATGCCGGCCTGCGGGCCGCCTGCTTCCAGGCAGGCCACGCCCTTGAGGCCGGGGCGGATGGCCCGGCGCAGTGCGGCTTCGCCGCCGGCGCCGCCCTCCTCGTTGAAGGGGCGGATGCGGGAACCCGTCAGGGCCAGGGTGGAATCGCGCTTGGGATCGCAGCCGACATGCAGTACCTTGCGGCCGCGGGCGGCCAGCAGCAGGGAGACATTGGCGGCTATCGTGCTCTTGCCGATGCCGCCCTTGCCGAAAAAGACTATGTTCTCAGTCATGTTCGCGGGGCCGGGCCCCGATAATGAGGTAATTATATAATAAGCCGCCGCGCCGCGGTCCTCAAGCCGCGGCCGCAGTTTCGGCCACGCGCACGCCGTGCCCGGCGAAATAAGCACGCCGCTCCGCGTCCAGCGCGCCCGCAGGCAGGCGCAGCGTGACCCGCACGGCCTTGTCCAGGTACAGGGCCTTCATCAGGGCGTAGAGGGAGAGGCCCTCGAGCAGGTCCAGGGTTTCGGGCGGGCAGGCCGCGGAAGCGTCCAGCGTGAGCGCCTTGGTCCGGCCTTCGGAGTAGAGGAAATAGTCGAGGCTCTCGCGCAGCGCGCCAAGGGCGGCGCCGTGCGGCACCGCCAGCCGCAGGCCGCGGATCTCCTTGTTGTCGCCGCGGTGGCGCGGCTCGTGCGTGAAGTCCCCGAAGCCCGGCGTTGTGTAGAGCCGCTTGTAGGCCGCGAACAGGCGCAGGTAATAGGCGGTCTCCTCCTGGAAGGCCCGGTTAAGTTCGGACGTGCTGCGCAGCACCCTGTCGATGCGGCTGCGCGGGTAATTGTTGACTATGCCCCAGTAATAACCCTCCACCGGGTTGCGCGGGCCGGAGCGGTACTCGCATTTGCCCGCGATATCAGCGAGCATGGGGTCGAGAATGGTTTTGAGCTTCTGCAGGTCTATGCCGCTGTAGACGTCGCCGATGCGGTACTTCGGATCGAGCGGCGGCGGGGCCACCACGAAATCCGGCGAGGGGTAGAAATACCCGTCATAATGCAGTGCCAGGGTGCCCGAGGTGCTCTCGCGGCCCTCGTCCTCGGTCTTGAGCTCCCGGCGTACAGGGAATTCGGCGAAGGCGGCGTCGGCGCGGGCCGGGTCGGAGCCGGGCCGCAGCGAGCCGAGGAAGCCGGCTATCATGCGGCGCAGCGCGCGGCGGAAGCGCGCGATGGAGGCCGCGTCCCATATTTCGTAGGCCTCCAGTCCGATCGGCAGTTTGCTGACGCCGAGCTCGTGCCGGAAGAAGTCCACTATCTCGGGCAGCAGGTCCACGGTTTCTGGGGTGAGGGTGGGCGTGATGCAGCAGCGGTCCATGTGCTTGCGGGTGGGGAAACCGGCGCGCAGGTTGGCCGTCACGGCCTCGAAGACCGAGCCGCCGCCGGCGGCGAAGCGGCGGTTGCGGTCGTTGACCTTTTTTATCCCGTCGAGGCTGATTCGCATGTCCACGCCGTTGCGCACGAAATAGTCCACGCGCGCCTTGTTGAGCAGGGTGCCGTTCGTGGCCACGGCCAGTTCGAAATCCAGTTTGTTGCGGCGGATATAGTCGACGGTCTTCTTTACGAGGTCGAACTCGAGCAGGGGCTCTCCGCCGGAGATCTCGAGCTTCACCGGGCCGCTGAAAGCGCTGCGCACCCGCCTGTCCCCCGAGACCAGGTCGGCGAAACGCCTGAGCTGGTCGAAGGTGAGTTTCTTCTCCGCCTTGTCGCCGCGCATGTAGCGCGTATAGCAGTAGCGGCAGGCCTGGTTGCAGCGGTTGGTCAGGAAGATCTCGAAATCCAGCATCGGCCCTTCGGGCGCGGCGGGGGCGTTCATGGCTTGTCCTCTCCTGCGGCCAGCTCCAGCCGCAGCTTTTTGCCCAGCAGCCTCGCTTTCACCAGCGCGTAGGCGGCCAGGTCCGCGGTTTCGGCGGGGCCGCCTCCAAGCAGAAGCGTCTTCTTAAGTCCGGGAGAATGAAGGAAATAGTCCAGGCGGCGGCGCAGGGCCGCCGGCGCGGCCCCGGCCGGAGCGGCCAGCCGCAGGCGGCGGATCTCGCGGGGGGCGCTGAACTTGGGCGCGTGGGCCAGGTCGCCGAAACCATGGGCCGGCAGCAGGCGCCTGAAGGCGCGGTGCAGGCGCATATAACCGTCGGTCTCCTCGCGGAAGATCCGGTTCACTTCGGAAGTGCTGCGCAGCACGTCGCGCACTCCCTCGCGGCCGTAGCCGTTGACCACGCCCCAGTAATAGCCCTCCACGGGCGAGCGCGGTCCCGAGCGGTGTGGGCAGTGGCGGTCTATCTCCCGCAGCATGGGGCGGAACACCCTCTCCAGTTTGGCGAAATCTATGCCGTTCACCAGGTCCCCGACGCGGTACTTCTTCTCGGGCGGCGGCGGGGCCACCACGAAGTCCGGCGAGGGGTAGAAATAGCCGTCGTAGAGCAGCGCCAGCGTGCTGACGGCCTGGTCAGGAGTCTCTCGGTAGCAGCGCACGTCCTGGCGCAGCGGGAAATCGGCCAGGGCATCCTCGGCCGCGCCGGGGGCGGCGCCGGGGCGCAGGACGGCGAGCCTGTCCGCCACCAGGCGGCGCAGCGCGGTGCGCAGCCGCGCGAGGGCGGGCGGCGGCCAGACGCAGAAAGCCTCCAGCCCGACGCGCAGCTTCCTGACCCCCAATTCTCCCTCGAAGAAACGCACGACTTCCGGCAGGGTGCCGATATTGTCCGGGTTCAGGGTGGGGGAGACATTGCAGCGGGCGCGCTGCGCTCCGCCCGTGAAGCCGGCACGCAGGTTCTTCATCACCGCCTCGAAGACTGACTTGTTCCTGTCGTGGGCGAAAACGCGGTGCCGGTCGTTGACGGCCTTTAGCCCGTCGAGGCTGACGCGCATGTCCACGCCGGCCCTGGCCAGGTAGTCGACGCGCTCGGGGGTGAGCAGGGTGCCGTTGGTGGCGATCGAGAGCTCGAAATCCAGGTCGCGGCCGCGGATATAGTCCACGGTGCGGCGCAGCAGCTCGAACTCCATCAGCGGTTCGCCGCCGGCGAACTCTATCCTGACCGGCCCGGAGTATTTTTCCTTTATGGTGCGGTCAGAGGCCAGCAGGTCCACGAAGCTTTTGAGCTGGGGGAAGGAGAGTTTCTGCGCTTCCTTGTCGTCGCGCAGGTGGCGGGAAGAGCAATAGGAACAGGCGAGGTTGCACCTGTTGGTAAGGAACACCTCCACCTCGAAGACCGGCAGGTCCTCGGCGGCTGGCCGCTGGCGGCGGCCTTGTTTCCCGGCAATGGCGGCAGGCATGTCAGCGCCGGGCGCGCGGCGCCCCGGCCCTATGATTCTAACACTTTTGGCGGCGTGGTTGGGATTCAGCGCAACAGGTCCAGGAAGGCGTGCCCGCGGGGCGGGAAAAGCAGTTTGCCGCGCCAGGCCCCGGCGAGCAGCCGCCCGGTGCGCAGCAGCGCCGCGGTATGCGCGGCGTCGCGTGAAAAATTGAGGCAGCAGGTCCGTAAAAGCGGCGCCAGGCCGGCCGGCTTCCCGGGGACCAAAATGGGCTTACTGCCGCGGCCCAGAGAGTAGACGCCGGCCAGCGGCAGGGTGCCGCGCCGCCCGGCCCAGAAAGGGGAGCCGGCTACCTGCAGCCCCCCCGGGCCGGGGCGCACCGGCACTATCTCGTCGTCGAGAAGTTCGGCCCGTCCTGAGGCCGCGGCCAGCGAGGCCAGCAGCGACTTGCCCGAGCCCGGGCCGCCCAGAAAAACATGGGCCCTGCCTTTGAACGCGATGGCGCAGGCGTGCAGGACGGCCGTGCCGGGGCGCAGCAGCTCGGCCAGCAGGGCGCCGGGCAGGCCGCGGCGGCTCATCTGGCCTCCCTGCCGACGAGCGAGACCCGCAGGGCTTTGCCGAGATATTTTGCCTTGGCCAGGGCGTAGACCAGCAGCCCATCCAGCAGGGCGCCGGCGGCCGGGGCGTCCGGCCGCAGCAGCAGTTCCTTGCGGCGGCCGGGCGCGTACAGGAAATAGTCCAGGGCTTCCCGCAGGCGGGCCGGGTCGGAGCCAGCGCCGGCGCGCAGCGTGAAGCGGCGCACAGGCTTGTCCGCGGCGTAGCGCGGTTTATGGGTGAAATCTCCGAAACCCGGGGCCGTGTATACCGGCTTATAGCGCCGGAACAGCGCCAGGTAGGGGCCGGACTCCTCCCAGAAGATCCTGTTCAGCCGGGAGGTGCAGTCCAGTACCCTCTTGAGGCGCTTTGCGCTGAATCCGTTGGCGAGGCCCCAGGCATAACCCTCGTAGGGGGAGCGCGGGCCGTCCATGAATCGGCAGCCCTTCGCCACTGCGGCGGCCACGCGGCCGGATATTTTGCCAGCGCGGCGCAGGTCTATGCCGCGCTCCAGGTCGCCCACGGCGTAGCGGGCCTTGCCGGCGCCGGGCCCGGCGGCCAGGTCCGAGGAAGTGTAGAAGCGGCCATCGTAGAGCAGCGTCAGGGCCACGGCGTTCTTATTGTCCTCGGCGTCGTCGAGGAAATGCTTGTTCTGCAGGAAGGGGAATTCGGCGAAAGCGGCCTCCGCCCTCGCCGGGTCGGCGCCGGGGCGCAGCGCGCCGAGGAAGCCGGCTATCAGGCGGCGCAGCGCCGCGCGCCAGCGCTCCTCGTCGGCGCGGTTCCAGTCCTCGTAGGCTTCCAGCTCCACGCTGATCTTCCTGGTGCCGACCCCATGGCGCAGGAAATCCACCACGCCCGGCAGGCCGCCGATCGTGCGCGGGGTCAGGGTGGACATCAGGCGGCAGCGGGAGAGGTGGCGCTCGGCGGGGAAGCCAGGCCCCAGGCCGCGCAGCACCGACGAGAAGACCGAGCCGCCTCCGGCCGCGAACTTGCGGTGCAGGTCGTTGACGCGGCGGAAGCCGTCCAGGCTGATGCCCACGTTGACCTTGTTGCGGACCAGGTAGTCCAGGCGCGCCGGCGTCAGCAGGGTGGCGTTGGTCATAACCGAGAGTTTGAACTCGCGCGGCCGCGAGCGGATATAGTCCACGGCCCGGCGCAGCAGGCCGAACTCGAGCAGCGGCTCGCCGCCGGAGAATAACAGTTTGATGGTGCCGCCGAAACGCTTATCCGAGGAGACCAGGTCCACGAAACGCTTTACCTGTTCGAAGTCCAGCTTCCGGGTCCTGCGCTCGCCGCGCAGATGGCGGGAGGAGCAGTAGGTGCAGGCGAGGTTGCACCTGTTGGTCAGGAAAACCTCGAAGTCCAGGCGGGGGAGGGCCTTTTTCACGCGGCCACCCCGGCGGCTGGCAGCAGGCCGAGGGCGCGCAGCCGCCGGCGCCGTTCCGCGGTCAGCGCGGCCCGGTCCGCCTCCACCGAGGCCTCAAGCCGCAGGCCCAGCCAGGCCGCCTTCGCCAGCGCGTAAGCGGCCAGGTCCCCGGCGAGGTCGGCCGCGGCCGCGCCCCCGCCGCGGGCGTCGAGGAGCAGGCGCCGGCCGCGCGGCCCCGGCGCGTACAGGAAATAGTCGGCGGCCGCGCGCAGGGCGTTAGCCCCGCCGCGCCGTACCGGCAGCCGGCAGGCGGCCGCCGGCCCCGCCCCGCGTCGGCGCGGCTCATGATCGAAATCGCCGAAACCGGGCGCCGCGTTGAGGCGCTTGTAGGATTCGAAAAATTCCACGAAGAAAGGCGCCTCGGGGAAGGCGGACAGCGGCTTCCCGCAGCGCAGGCCCCAGCGGCGGCCGCGGGCGGCCCGCCGCGCGAAGAAATAGAAAGAGGCCAGCTCGGCCAGCGCGTCCACCGAGCGGGTCTCCAGCAGGGCCAGCAGCCTGGCCGCGTTCTTGCCGGGGAGGCCGGCCGTCATCCTGCTTCGCTTTTCCACGCTACTGATTTTAACACTTTTTCCCGCCGGCCGCTCCCGGCGGCCCCCTGCCGGCCGCTTTTATATATAATTTCACGGGCGACCTATCTATGGAGAAGAGGATAAACAAGGGCGCGGCGGCCCGTAAAGGGCCCGGCGGGACTTTCCTGCTGGAGCTGCCGCTTTCCAACCGCTGCAACCTCGCCTGCGATTACTGCTCCTCCGGTTTCGTGCTGGGCGGGGCGCCCAGGGCTTTCACTTTCGAACAGCTTAAAAAGGCCGTGGACCTGTACGAAGCCTGCCTGCGCCGCTCGGGCCGGCTGCCCGAAGGGCTGGTCTCCTTCACCGCCAATGAGCCTCTGGCGGACTTCCCGATGCTCCGGAGGGTGGTGCGCTATGTGCGCTCGCGCCGGCTGGCCATGCGGCTGGACACCAACGGCACACTGCTGGACCCGGAGAAGGCCCGCTTCCTGCTGGCCAACGGCGTGCGCGTCTTCCTGAGCCTTGACGGCTGCCGCCGCGTCCACGACAGGCACCGCCGTTTTCCCGACGGGCGGCCCTCTTACGATCTTATCGTCCGCAACCTGCGCCGCCTGCCGAGGGAGCTGCTGGGGCCCGGCGGGCTCTGCGTCTGGGCCGTGCAGACCCCCGACACCATACAGTACCTGCCCGAATCCATGGAATCCTTCCGCCGCCTCGGGCTGGGTACGGTGGTGCTCTGCCTGGAGACCTACGGCCGCTGGGACAAGGCGGCTATGGGCCGCCTGCGGCAGGCCCTGCGGCGGGTGAGGGCCGGCTTTCCCCACGAGGGGGGCACCAGGTTCCTGCTGGGCCTGTCGGAGGCGGCGGATTTCCGCGGCATGCTGGGGCAGGCCGTCTCGCTTTCTTTCGACGGGCGCTTCTACCCCTGCGATTTCGCACTGATCCCGCCTTTCGACGGGAGGCTCAGCGTCGGGGACATCGAAAGCGGCCTGTACCCGGAAAGCCTGGACAGGATATTGCGGCTGCCGATGTTCCGGCGCATAGCCGCGAAGTGCCGCGACATGGCCGGGCTGCGCGCCCCTGTCGAGCGCTATTACCGCGGCCTGGCCAAGGGATATGGGCGGGCCCGCCTCGAGGCCGAACTCGAGGATACCTCCCGGGTAAATGAACTTTTCAACTCCGAGATGGGCGGCTACCTGCGCCTGCAGGAAGCCTGGGAGCGCCTCAGCGCGGACCGGGCCTTCGGCGATCTGGGCCACCGGCCCAGGTACGCGGCCTCTAAGGAGATGCGGCGCCTGCGCCTGGCCGTGGAAGCCGCTTCCGCACCGTCAAAATTGCGCGCCGCCGTGGATATGCTCCTCTATTCGCCTGGGCGACGCAAGCGCCTGATGGTGGCCGCCGGTCACGGAGCCGGCTGGAAATCCGACGGCATCCGGGCTTACGCCCTGCTCAAGGCCGGCCTGCTCGGCAAGAGCCTGCGCCTGGAAACGGAGGCCGGGCTTTAGCCCCCGCCATGGCCGGCCGCCTGCTGGTAGAGATAAGCCGGGCCGCCCTCGCGGCGGGGCCGACGGCTTTGCGAGCGGCCCTGCGCGCCGCGCCCGGGCGGCGTACTAAAGTGGTTTTTACCGGAGAGCCAATGGCCGAAGGCGGGGCCCTGCGCGCCGCACTTTCCCGCCTGCGCGCCGCGCGCCCAGCTTTCGAGATAGAGGTCGTGACCGCCGGGGAGATCCTTACCAGGGAGTGGATAGAGTTCTTCTGTCGCCGCCGCGCCGAGGTCAGCGTGAACCTGGACTGGCGCAATGGTTTCAGGGCCGCCCTGCCTTCATCAGCGCTGGCGGCAGCGCTAAAGACCCCGGCTTTTAAGAACAATTTCCACGCCGTGGTTTTTCTCGGTCCCGTCACGGCAGGGCGCCTGCCCGAGGCGGTGAATTTCCTGCGGCATAAAGCCGGTTTCAAACAGGTGGAGGTCGTGCTGGACCGGGCGGCGCGCTGGAGCCCGGCGTCCCTCGCCGCCCTGCGCCGCGCCCTGGGCCGCCTGAAACGCGGCGGCGCGGCCGCGCTCGGGGATTTTATTTTCTGCCTGGCCGACCATGGCGGCGCGCGGCATGCCGGCCCCGGTTTCGACTCTTTCTTCGCGGCCGAGGTGGCGCCGCTGGCCCTGCAGCAGCTGGCCTGGCAGCGACTTTTCCTCGAGCCCGGCTTCGGAGACCTGCTCCACCGGCCCAAGTACAATTGCCCGCGCCCGGCTGCCCGCCTCGCGGTGGAACCGGGCCCTGCAGCCTCGTCCCGGGCCGCCATGGACTATGCGCTCTATTCCCCGGCCCGGAAGGTGCGGGTAGAGCTGGCCCCCTGCCGCCTGCCGGATACCGGCGGTACAGCGGCGGCGGCACTCCTGTATTTCCTGACCAAAGCGGCCATTCTGGGTAAGAAGTCATCCGTACATCTGTCGGCTCGCGCGCGCGTTTAAAACGCGCGTTTTTTTGATATATTATCCCTAGCAGACCGCCAGCGCGCCGGCAGTGGCGCCAAGGCGGTTTTTTGCGCGCGGGCCACGCGCCCGCATACGGCCGCACAGGGAAGGACGACCGCATGAAAAACTCAACCGTAGGCATGACGAACGCTCTCTCGGTGGAGCTGTTCCTCACCAACCGCTGCAGTATGGACTGCACCTATTGCTCCTCGCGCTACATGGTGCATGAGAAGGACGCCGCCCGCCTGACCTTCGAGCAGCTAAAGGAGGCCTTCGACGCGCTGGACCGCGACCCTTACATCGAAAAGAAGTTCGGCGGCAAGGTGCACGTGGACCTGACCGGCGGCGAGCCGCTGATGGAGTACGAGACCATCAGGCAGATAGTGGCCTATGTGAGGGCCAACCTGAAGTACGAGTACGAGTTCGAGCTGGAGACCAACGGCACCCTGCTCACCGAGGACCGCATCAAGTACTTCACCGAGAACGATATCGAGATCCGCCTCAGCCTCGACGGTTACAAGGCCCAGAACGACAAGCACCGCCGCTTCCGCAACGCCAGCGACGCCTCCGCCTACGACGCCATCATCCGCAAGATGAAGATGGGCCTGATGGGCACCAGGTACATGGAGATGGTCTATGTCGGCGCCATCCTGGACGCCGAGGATTTCGAGAACCTGCCCAAGGTGATGGATTATTTCAAGAACGAGCTGGGCTTCAGGCGCATGGAGATAGGGCCTTCCGCCTACGAGATCTGGGACGAGGCGGCCATCCTGCGCCTGCGCCGCGCCCTGCGCAGCATGAAGCCGGAGCTGATGCGCACGCTGGAATACCAGATGGACATCAAGAAGCGCAAGGACGTCTACCACGAGTTCCTCTTTACCCAGTCCAAGACCATCGGCACCGCCTACGAGGACCTGGCCCGCAAGACCGTGACGCTGTTCTACGACGGCAAGTGGTACCTCTGCGACTTCGTGGTCAAGCCGCCGCTCGACCAGCGCTTCTGCATCGGCGACATAAAGAGCGGCATAGATTTCTCGCGCATCCGCAAGATCAGCAAGTACCCGATGTTCAAGGTCATGTACGACCGCTGCGAGTACAAGTCCGGGTTCTTCTCCCCCGTGGAGGGCTATTACTGGGGCGTGGCCCACGACTACACCCCGGCCCAGCTCGACGAGGTGCTGCGCCACACCTCCCGGCTCAACAGGGTGCTGTTCGAGGAGGTGGGTTGGTATACCCGCATCCAGAAGAACTACCACGACCTCTACATGGCGCCCGGTTTCGGCGACTTCGCCCACGAGCCCAAGTTCAAGGGCGCCGAGGAAGTGAAGACGCTGCGCCTGCTGGTGGACGACCGCTCGGATATCGTGAAGCTGCGGGCGGCCATAGACTACCTGCTCTACTCGCCCGGCGTCTCCAAGACGCTGCTGTTCGACGTGCGCGATAACGGCGACCAGGCCGTGAAGATAGTGGAGGGCATGGTGCTCTACGCGCTGGTGAAAGCCGGCGACGGCCACCTGAAGAAGCGCCTGCGCCTCCTGCTCGAGACCGACGGCAATACGCTGAACGCCGACAACTGGCGCTACCTCGACGACCACGGCGTGCACGTGGGCATCAAGGCCGCCGGCCGCGGCGGCGCCGGGTATCGCCGCAGCTTCCAGATGGACGCCCAGCTCAACAGCGCCGACAGCACCTACGCCGTGATCGGCGTGGACAGGAAGAACTGCGGCCGGCTCGCGGAACTGGCCGAGGCCGCGGTGAGCAACGGCTGCCGCTGGGTGCGGCTGGAACTGGCCGGCAAGGGCGTCTGGGGGGCCAGGGACCTTGAACGCCTGCGCTCCGGCCTGGCGGGGCTGGGAGAATTCCTGGTGAAGGGCATAGCCAAGGGCCGCCCCGTCTACCTGATGAATTTCGAGGAGCAGCACGATGATTCCGGCCCGCTGGCCGACGGCCTGCTGGCCGACCGCGGCGGCGCCTACCTGCTGGTGCCGCCCCAGTGGCGCTATGACGGCAGGGGCGGCAAGGTTGGGCATGTCGACAAGGGTGTTTCCGCCGCCGCCGTGAAGAAAGCCCGCGCGCCCGGGGCCGCAGGCTACGACCGCGGCGCCTCGCTGGAGTTCGACCGCGGGCTCGCGAAAGCCCTGGAGAGCCTGCGCTACCTGGCCCGCGCCAAGGCGTCTTTTGCGGATTACCTTAAAAAGCTGGAAGCCGACCTGGAGCGCGGCTCCGGGTTGCTGATAAATAAAAAATGAGCCCCAAGACCTCCGCCGGTGGCGCGCCGCGCGCCGCCCAGGTGATCGAGCCGCGCCTGCTCGAGGTGGAGGTCTATCTAACCAACCGCTGCAACCTGGACTGCACCTACTGTTCCGCCAGGCATATGATACGCGAATGCCGCGGGCAGCGGCTGAGCGCCGCGCAGCTTATCCGCGCGCTGGACCTGCTCGCGGCCGATAAGGAAGTTAAGCGCCGCTACGGCGGGCGGGTCAAGATCACCTTCAAGGGCGGCGAGCCGATGCTGGAGTACGAGGCCATGAAGGCCGCCATCCTGCATATCGCGCGCCGCCGGCTGGGCTTCGAGATAGGCCTGACCACCAACGGCACCCTGCTTACGGCCGCCCGCATGGCCTTCCTGGCCGATCACGGGGTGGAGGTCTGCGTCAGCATAGACGGCTACAAAGAGGTCAACGACCGCCACCGCCGCTTCAAGGGCGGCGCCGGACGCTCTGTCTATGACTCGGTGATGCGCAACCTGGAGGCCGTGCTGGCCAATGAGCGCTACCGCCGGCACGTGCATATCGGCACCACCTTCACGGCCCAGACCATAGGGAGCGTGCCGGGAGTGGTGGAGTTCTTCAGCCGCCGCCTCGGCTTCCGCCAGCTCAAGATCGGCATAGAGGTTTACGGTATCTGGAGCCGCGCCGGTATAGCCGGCCTGCGGGCCACGCTGCGCGGCCTGAAGGCTCGGTTCCTGGCGGGGCTGCCGGCCGCCCTGGCCGCCGGGAGGCTGGAGGAGCACCTGGGCGAGGTGCAGTTCTCGCAGTACATGCGCAACCTGCCCAATGTCTGGGGCGACGGCGTGCGGCTGAACGAGCTGGCCGCCAACCCGGTGGCCCTGTTCTACGACGGCTATTTCTATCCCTGCGATTTCGCCCTCAAACCGCCGCTCGAGGAGAAGTACCGCATCGGGGGGCTGGAGCGCGGGCTGGATTTCAGGCTTTTCGACCGGCTGTGCGCCCTGCCCCTGTTCGACGAGATACCGGGCAAATGCGAGCACGAGATAGGGCTGCTCTCGCCGGTGGAGCGCTGCTGCTGGGGGGCGGTGAACGGCTTCGGCCCCGGTCGGATGGACCGCCTGCTGCGCAACACCTCCGAGGTGAACGAGGTGTTCAACCGGGAGATCGGCGCCTACCTGCGCCTGCAGCGGAATTTCGAGGAGCTCTTTCTGACGCCGGGTTTCGGCGACCTGACCCATGAGCCCAAATACCGCGGCGCCCGGGAACTGCGGCGGCTGCGCCTGCGGCTGCTGCCGGGCACGCCGCTGCCGCGCCTGCGCGAGGCTGCGGATTATCTGCTGTACTCCCCGGGCCAGGCCAAGGAGCTGCTGCTGGAGGCCGCGGGGCCCGGATCGCAGGAGCGGGCCGAGGCGCTGGCCGTCTACGCGGCCCTGAAGGCCGGCTACCTGAAAAAGAAATTGCGCGTGACCGCGCTGCCGGAGGCCGCGTGACGCGCCCCGCCCGCCGCCCGGCCCCTGCGCCGGAACCATTCCTGCTCGAGGTTTTTCTCACGAGCCGCTGCAATATGGACTGCAGTTACTGCGCGGCCCGCTACATGATACATGCCAGGGAGCACCGCAGTCTTACGCTGGCCCAGCTCAAGCGCGCGGCGGAGCTCATCGCCGCGGACCCCGCGGTGCGGCGCCGTCACGGCGGGCGGGCCAAGATCTCCTTCACCGGCGGCGAACCCATGCTGGAGTTCTCCCTCATCAAGGAGGCCGTGGCCTGGATGAAGCGCCGCCATCCGGACTGGGAGTTCGACGTTTCCACCAACGGCACTCTGCTGACCCCGGAGAACCTGGATTTCTTCGTAGATAACGGCGTGGGGCTCAGCGTGAGCCTGGACGGCTACCGCGGCGTCAACGATTCCCACCGTAAATTCGCCGGCGGCGGGCGCTCCGCTTTCGGCGTGGTGGAGGGCTACCTGCGCCGCGGCCTGGCCAGCCCCCGCTACCGCGGCCTGTTCCACGTGGCGGCCACGCTGACCTCCGCCACTATCGGGAACCTCCCGGAGGTGGTGCGCTATTTCAGGGAGGAGGCCGGGCTGGGCGAGCTGGAGATAGCGCTGGAGGCCTATGAGCCATGGGACGCCCCGGCCCGCGAAAAACTGCGCCGGGTCCTGCGCGGCCTCGGCAGGCGCGCGGCCACAGACCTGGCCGGCGGAGCCGCCGCCGACGGCGCCTTCAGCGAATTCCTCTTCACCCAGGCCAAGACCAGCGACTGCCGCGACCTGGAGAGCAAGGCCCTGACGCTGTTCTACGACGGGGCCTTCTATCCCTGCGATTTCGTGGTCAAGCCGCCGCTCGACGCCCGCTTCCGCGCCGGCGACCTGGAGCGCGGCCTGGACCTGGGGCGCCTGCGCGGGATCGCGGCCCTGCCGCTTTTCGGCGAGATAGAGCGGGGCTGCGAGTACCAGTCAGGCCTGCTGTCGCCGCTGGAACGGTATTACTGGGGGCTGGTGCACGGCTATTCCCGCGCCAGGCTGGCCCGCCTGCTGCGCGACACTTCCGAGACCAACCGCGTTTTCCACGAGGAGTTGGGCCCCTACCTGCGCCTGCAGCGCGCCTATTCGCGTCTTTTCATGACGCCTGGCTTCGGCGACCTCGCCCACGGGCCCAAGTACCGGGGCCGCGGCGAAGTGGCCGCGCTGGCCCTGGCCGGCGGCGGGCCCGGCCTGCCCGCCATGCGGGCAGCGGCCGACTATGCGCTTTACTCTCCCGGCGCCGCCAAACGCCTGGCCCTCCGCGCCGGCGCTCCCAGCGGCGAGGCCGAGGGGCTGGCAGTCTACGCCCTGGCCAAGGCCAGGGCGCTGGGCAAGCGCCTGCGCGTAAGCCTCGAGGACGGCGGGGGGGCGGCGTGATCTTCAATCCCGCCAAGGCCGGCCCTCCGGGCGTGGAGACCTTCCTGATGGAGGTCTTCCTCACCAACCGCTGCAACCTGGACTGTTCCTACTGCTCTTCGCGCTACATGATAGACGAGAGCTGCCGCCGGGCGCTGACCTTCGAGCAGGTGCGCCGGGCCGTGGACGTTTTCGCCGCCTACCTGCGCCGCCGCGGCCGGGCCGAGGAGCGCACCATCTTCTTCACCGGCGGCGAGCCGCTCTTGGAGTACGAGACGCTCAAGCGCAGCGTGGAATACATACAGGGCCTGGATCAGCGCTTCCGCGTGCGCATCGCCACCAACGCCACCCTGCTGACGCCGGAGCGCGTCCGTTTCCTGCTGGATAATAATGTCCGTATTTTCGTCAGCCTCGACGGGGACAGGCGCGAGCATGACCGGCACCGGGTGTTCCCCGGCGGGCGGCCCTCTTTCGCCGCCATCATGCGCAATTTGCGCGCGGTGAAGCCCGCGGAGCTGGCCGGCCCCGGTTTCTGCGTGAGCGCCACCCTGACCGCCGATACCATAACCAGCCTGCCGCGCACCCTGGATTTCTTTTCCCGCCTGGGCATAGGGGTGATAGAGATCTGCCCCGAGGCCTACGAGGTCTGGAGCCCCGCGCGCATAGCCGCTACCATGCGGGTGCTGCGGCGGGTGGCCCGCGAGCGGCTGCTGGGCCGCCTTGGCGAGGCGGCCGGCGGCGGGGCGGGGCCGCAGTTCATCTTCTCCAACAGCTCGGCCCCGGACAACAATAAGTGGCGGCTGGCCGACTATTACGAGACGCTCTGCCATAATGTCAGCTTCATGTACGACGGGTATTTCTATCCCTGCGAGACGGTGTTCGGCACGGCGCTGGACGCGCGCTACAGGGTGGGAGACCCGGAGCGAGGCATAGACGCGGCCAAGGTGCGGCGCGTCTACGGGGAGGCCTTGCGGCGGCTGTCCCCCTACGGTGAGAGCGTGGGTACCTCGCTTACCGCCGGGCGCTATTATTACGCCCTGAATAAGGGGCTGGAGCAGCGGCCTTATTTTGAGAACGCGCGCGAAGTGGGGCGCGCTTTCGACGAGGCGCTGGGCGGCTTCCTCAAGGCCCAGCGCGCGCACGACGCGGTGACCGCGCGGCCCGGCTTCGGCGATTTTCCGCACCCGCCCCGCCTCAAGAGCGGGCGGCCGGTCCCGGAATTGCGGCTGGCCGCGGCCGACGGCGCGGCCGGCGAGGCCCGCCGGGCGCTGGACTATTTCCTGTACTCGCCCGGCAGGCGCAAGCGCCTGTCGCTGAGGCCCGCCGACGGCGGCCGCGGCTCGCGCGAGCTGGCCGAGGGCCTGGCCCTCTACGCGGTTTCCAAGGCCGGGCGGCTGGGCAAGAAATTGAGCGTGGCGCTGGAACCGGTGCCCGACGGGAGGAAAGCTTGAAAAAGAAGTCGCCCCGCTATCCGCTGCCCTCCGGGCTGGAGATAAAGCTCAACAATAAGGACAATTTGGCCGCGCCGGGCGACGGCTTCGGCCCCCGCAGCGTTCCTTTCGAAGCCGCCACGCGCGCCGTGGAGATCTTCGCCGCGGCCCGCGGGCGCGGGGCCGACGGCGTGGTTACGATCACCGGCGGAGAACCGCTCCTGGATTTCGACCTGCTCTGCCGCCTGACCGCCTGGATAAGGAAGAAATATCCCCGCTTCGGCGTGGAGGTGGAATGCAACGGCACCCTGGCCACGCGGCAGCGCTGCGCCCGGCTGATAGGCCTGGGCGCCGACCTGTGGGTGCGCTTCACCGGCAGCCGCGCCTCCATGGACCCTTTCCTGAAATTCGCCAAGGGAGGCGGCTCCGTTTTCGACGCGGTGGCCCGCAACCTCGCCGCTCTTACCGAAGCGCAGCGGCGCCGGGTCTGCGTCTCGGCCCTGCAGCCGGCGGCCGGGGTGACGCGGCTGGAAGAAGGCTTCGCTTATCTCCGGCGCTGGGAGTTCAAGGAAGCGGTGGCGGATCTCGCCGTTTACGACGATTGGACGCCCGCCCGCGTGGAGGACCTGCGCCGGGCGCTGCGCGGCGTGCGCGCGAGCTACCTGGCCGGTATAGCCGCCGGCTCCCTGCCCTGGCCGCAGCCCAGCCGCCTCTACGGCATAGACCTGGAGCCGCGCCTGCGCCCCGAGTTCCCGCCGGCGGCCATCACGCTTTCCTGCGACGGCATCTTCTTCCCCTGCCCGGCCCGCAACCTTACCGCGGCTCTGCCTTTCGCCGTCGGTTCCGCCGCGACGGGCCTGGACATGGACAAACTGCAGTCTTTCTATACCCGGCTCGACGCGGCGCTGGAGGCGGCCGGCAGCCGCGCCTCCATCCTGCCGCCGGCCGAGCGCCTGCTGACCGCCCTGGCCGAAGACCGCGACCCCTCCGGGCCGCTCGCCCAGGGCGCTGCCGCCGCGCGCGCCTGCGAAGAGGAGCTGGGCTGGTTCATGCCGGTGGAGAAGGCCCTGCGCCTGCTCGCCGCCGATCCCGGTTTCGGCAATTTCATGCGCCGCCCCAAAGAACTGCCGCGCGAGCCGCGGGAGTCGCTCGAACTTTCCCTGGGCCGCGGCGGCCTGTCCCATGCCCGGGAGGAGATAGACCGCCTGCTCTGGTCGCCCGGACCCGCCAAGACCCTGGTGCTGCGCGGCAAAGGCGAGAAGGAATTGGCGCTGTCGGTTTACGCCGCCCTGCGGGCGCATTCTCTCGGCAAGAAGCTGGCCCAGCCGGGCCGCGTGCCGGCGGGGGCGAAGTCGTGAAATATTTCCAGGACCTGCTGGCCGCCGGGCCGCGCGGCGAGACTGGCGGCAAGGCCCGCGGCCTGCGCCGCCTTGCGCTGGCGGGTTTCCCGGTGCCGCCCACGCGCGTGGTGGCCGCCGGCGACGCCGACAAGTACCGCGCCCGGGATTTCGCAAAGGAGTTCCGGGAAATTTTCCCTTCGGGTCCGGTGATAGTGCGCAGTTCCGCCGCCGGCGAGGACGGCGAGAAGACCTCTTTCGCCGGTGTTTTCGAATCCGCGGTGGCCCGCGGCCATGGCGGGCTCGCCGCCGCCGCGCGCAAATGCCTGGCCAGCGGCCGCGGCCCGGCCGCCCGCGCCTACCGGCGCCTTACCGGCGCGCGGGGGGGCGGGCTCGCCCTGGTCTTCCAGCCTTTCATCGAGGCCGACTACGGCGGCGTCGGCGTGGTGGAGCCGGGCCGGCGCGTCACCGTGGAACTGGCCCGCGGCGGCAGCCGCGGCGTTACCGCCGGCAACGCCCATGTTTTCCGGCTGGAACTGGACACGGCCTGCCGCAAGCTCAACCTGCCGCCCGGCTCCCCGCTGGGCCGCCAGGCCGCGCTGGCCCTGTTCTCCGAACTGGCGCGCTTGTCGCGCACACTTTACCCCGGCCGGGGCGTTACCGCCGAATTCCTGCTGCGCGGCGGGCGTCCGCTCTGGCTGCAGGCCAGGCCGCTGCGCCTGGCCGCCGCCGAGCCGGCAGTGGATATGCCTGGAATTTACCGCAAGATAGCCGCCGCCATGGCCGCCCTGGGCCTGAAGCCCGGCGACTGGAGCCTGGCCGAGACCGCCGACGTGGCCGCCTTCAATTACCTTGGCCTCGCCCGCCCGGCCTCCGAAAGGCTGGAGCATTTCCGGGTGCGGCTGACGCCGGCCGGCAAGGCCCGCGCCGCCGCCGGGCGCTGGCTGAACGCCAAGTATGACGGCGACGACGACACCTTTTTCCCGGCGGACCTCGCGGCGCCGGCCCGCCGCCGCCTGGACGCGCTGGCGAAAGAGGGGATCTTCCTGATGTTCGTGCTGCCCAGGCCCGGCGAGGAAGTACTGCGCCGCTCCCTGCGCCTCGCTCCGGACCTGCTGCTGCCGCTCTCTTACACTTTCGAGGCCATCGAGAAAGAAGAAGAGCGGGCGCTGGCCCGCCTGCCCGCCGCGGAGGCGGCCGCCCTGTTGTGCCGGCTCGCGAGGGAGCGCGACATATGGCGCCGCTTGCGCGCCAGGCCGGCGAAGACGGCCTATGATAAACGTCTGGCTTTTTACGCCGGCCGCGAGCTGGCCCTGGCCGCCAAAAAAGCGCGCCTGGCCGGGCGCTCCGGCGCGCGGCCCGCGGCGGCCCTGCGCGGCAAGCCCTTCAGCCCCGCCGACGGCGTGGTGACCGGCCCGGCCGTGACCCGCGAGGGCATGGCCCGCGGCCGCGGCCCGGCCATCTATTTCGGTTATGACCTCGAGCCTTGCTTCCTGCCTTACGCGCTGCGGCTCAGGGCGGCGGTGGTCTCGCGCGGGGCTTTCGGCTCTCACGCGGCGCAGCTCTGCGGCGAGCTGGGCATCCCCCTGCTGGTGGAGACGGCCGGCGCCGGCCGCGTGAAGGACGGCGACCCGGCGGCCGTGGACCTGCGCACCGGCGAGGTGCAACTGCTGACCCGCGGGAGGCGCAGGTGAAGAAAGCCGCCGGGCTGCCGCCCACGCTGGAACTTTATTTCACGAACAGGTGCAACCTGGCCTGCCGCTACTGCTCCACCGGGGAGCTGAAGCGCGGCGGCGAGAAAACCCTTTCGCTGGAGGAGATACTGCGCGGCGTGGAGCTGGCCGGGCGCCGCGCCCGGGCCCTGGGCGGCGAACCGCTGACCGTGGGCCTGACCGGCGGCGAGCCGCTGCTCGAGTTCGACCTGCTGCGGCGGGCGGTGACGGCCATCAGGCGGCGCTGGCCGCGGCTGGGCCTGCATGTCTGCACCAACGGCACCCTGCTGGACCGGGAGAAGGCGGAGTTCCTGCTGGACCGCGGCGTGGAACTGGACATCAGCCTCGACGGCTGGCGCCTGACCCATGACGCCAACCGGCGTTTCGGCTCCGACCCCTGCCGCTCGGTATTCTCGCTGGTGGAGGCCAACCTGCGGCGCCTGCCCGCGGCCCTGCGCTGCCGCCTGCGCGCTGTGGCCACTTTCGATTCGCGCACCATCGGCGCCGCCGCCGACAGCTACAAGTTCCTGCTGGGGCTTGGTTTCCGCTCCTTCGGCTTCGGGCTGGACATCTACGAGCGTTGGCCCGCCAGGCGCCTGCCCGCCCTGGCGGCCGCCCTGCGGCGCTTCCGCGCGGCCTGGCTGGCCGAATATCGCCGCTCACTGCGCGCCGGCCTGCCCGCGCCGCCTTTCCCTTTCGAGAATAAGCTGGGCGGGGAGCAGGCCGCGCTGGTCTCCAATGAATTCTCGCTCTCGGTGGACTGCTGGTTCTTCCCGTCGGACACGGTCTGCCGCGGCCCCGGCCCGGCCGGCTGCGCCATAGGCGACCTGCGCCGCGGCATAGACCCGCGCCTGCTGCGGCGGGCCTTCGGGCGGCTGTCGCGGCTGATCTCCGGTTTCGGCTATCCCAACGGCATCCTGCCTGCGGCGGACCGCTACTACCACGCCCTGTTCCGCGGCGAGGACCCGCGGCCGGCTCTGCGCGAGGGCGCGGCGGTGTCGGCGGTGTTCGAGCGGGAGCTGGGCGGCCTGCTCTACGCGCGCGCCCTGGAAGAGGCGCTGCTGCGCGATAAGGATTTCGGCGACTTCGCCCACGGTCCCCGGCACGCCGCGGTTAAGCCGGCGGCGGCTTTCGCGGCGGAGGGAACTGCGGCGCCGGGAGCGCTGCGTAAAGCGTTGGACCACGCCCTGTACGCCGGGCGCGGGCCGCTGCGGCTGGAACTGAGCGGCGGCCGCCCGCTGGGGCCGGCCTTCTACGCGCTGGCCAAGGCGGCGCGGTTGGGGCGGAGAGCGCGGATGGTGCTTGTCGACTAGCAGTCAGCTGAAACCCCCCTTTCGGGGTCTTTCGGCAGCTTTTGGCCTGCGCCTTTGCGCCGCTCGGCTTACAGCCTCTCTTCGAGGATGCTCGCCTCGCGTCGCCGCGGCTCGGCTTCAAAATCTGCTCGAAATATCTCCGAGTAGGGTTTTCAGCAGACTGCTGGCGGTTATGGTAAAATCATAGAGGGCCGCCAAGGGCGGCGGAGGTTAATATGGCAGCTTTCAATAAAGACGAGATTCGGTTCATCAAGGAGCACGGCATTTTCCTGGGCATCAGGGACGCCGCCGCCAAAAAGCGCGACCCGCTGCTGGCCGGGCTCGACCGGGTCTACGGCATCGTCAGCCTGGACCGCCGCAACGCGGCCAAGGCCCCGGCCCTGGTGGCCGCCGCCATAAAGAACGGCTACCCGCAGGTGAAGCTGGAACTCTGCGGCAAAGGCCGCTGGAGCGCGAAAGAACTGGAAGGCCTGCGCGCCGGCCTGCGCGGCCTGGGCGACCTGCTGCTCAAGAGCGTCATCGCCAAAAAGGATTTCTTCCTGCTCAACCTCGAGGAACTGGCCGACGCCGCCGACGGCTGCAAAATCTTCGCCAATATGCTGATGGCCGACGCCAAGGGCAATTACCTGCTGACCCCGCCGCACTGGCGCTACGAAGGCCGCGGCGTGAAGCTGGGCCACGTGGACACCGGCATCAAGGCCTACCAGAACTGCGTTTATGACGCCGCCTCCTCCGAGTGCTCCGCCTGCGAGAAGAAGAATTTCGCCCTGCTGGCCAAGCTTTACGACGGCAGCGCCACCGCCGAGTTCGGCGCGGGCCTGGCCAAGATCTACGAGGGCGTGAAGTACCTGGCCAAGAGCAAGCCCGCTTTCAAGGCCTATATGGCCCGCCTGCTCAAGAACAAGGACCGCGAATCCGGGCTGTTCATCAACGAGGGCGCGGCCAAGGCCTGACCGCCCCGGCCGCGCCGGCGGCGCGGCCAGCGCCCTATGCCACCGCCCAGACCCACAAGGCTGGAGATCTTCCTCACTAACAGGTGCAACCTCCGGTGCACCTATTGCTCGTCGCGCCATATCACGGCGGCGACGGCGCGCGCGCTGATGCCCGCGCAGGTGCGTCGGGCGGTAGCGCTCTTCGCCGCGGCCGGCGGCCGGGCCGGCGTGGCGCGGCGCACGGTGTGCTTCACCGGCGGCGAGCCGCTGCTGGAGTTCGGCCTGCTCAAGGAGGCCGTGCGCCATATCCGCGGCCTGAAAGAAAAATTCGACATCACGGTGAACACCAACGCCACCCTGCTGGACCGGGAGAAGGCCGCTTTCCTGCTGGCCAACGGCGTGTACCTGGCGGTCAGCCTCGACGGGGGCAGGGCGGTGCACGACCTGCACCGCAAGTTCGCCGGGTCCGGCGGCTCCGTTTACGACGCCGTGCTGAAGAACCTGGCCCGCCTGCCGCCGGATTTCCTCTCCCATGTGCGGGCCTCGGTCACCGTCACCTCGCGCACCCTGCCCGCCATCGCCGGGACGGTGGACCTGCTGCAGGGCCTGGGTTTCCGCTTCGTCGAACTGGGGCTGGACGCCTATGAGCGCTGGACGCCGGCGGGCCTGGTAAAACTGCGCCGTACCCTCGCCGGAGTGCGGCGGCATTACGCGGGCCTGCTCGGGACCGGCGACCCGGAAAAGCTGCGCCGCGTCTTCTCCTTCTCGCTCGAGAATAAGCAGCAGAAGGCCGGCTTCTACGCGCCGGCCGGCGATATCTCGCTTTCGCCCGACGGCTTTTTCTACCCTTCCGACACGCTGGCCACCGCCGGCCCCGAGGGACGCGGCTTCGCCATAGGCAGCCTGGAGGGCGGCCTGGACCTGAAGCGGCTCGCCGCGATTTACCGGCAGGCCGCCGCGGCCATACCGCCGGCCCTGCGGGCCGAAGGCGCTTTCTCGCCGGTGGACCGCTACCTGTACTGCCGGGTCCACGGCCTGGACCCCCGCGCAATGCTCGCCGACGCCGCCGCCGCTAATCGCATTTTCTCCGAGGAACTGGGCGGCCTGCTGGAACTGCAGCGGCTCTGGCGCGAGCTGGCCAAGAACAAGAATTTCGGCGACCTGGCCCATCCGCCCAAGTATTTCAACCCGAAGCGCGCCGGCCAAATCGCCCTGGAACTGCCGGCGGCCGGGGCCGATCCCGCCCGCCTGCGCCCGGCCGCGGACTACCTGCTTTACTCCGGCGCGGGCCGCAAGACGCTGCGCCTGCGCGGCGCGGCCGGAGGGCCCGGCTTCGAGGCGGCCGAAGCGGCCCTCGCCTACGCGGCGATAAAGGGCGCCGCCCGCGGCCTTAAGCTGCGGCTGGAACTGGAGGCCCGCGCGTGAAGAGCGGCGCCTATTCCCGCAGGCTGGACATTTTCGTCACCAACCGGTGCAATCTCGACTGCGCCTATTGCTCGTCGCGCGGCATGCTGCAGGAGCCGCGGCCGCTCGCCCTTTCCGCCGAGCGCCTGAAGCGCGCCGTGGACCTGTTCGCAGGCTGGCGCGCCCCCGGCGGCGAGCCGCGCACCCTGGCCTTCAGCGGCGGCGAGCCGCTGCTGGAATATGAGGCCGTGGCCGCGGCCTTGCGCCATATAGGCGGGCTGCGCGAGAAGTTCCAGGTCAGCGTGACCACCAACGGCACCCTGCTGGACCAAAGACGCGCGGAGTTCCTGCTCGGGCGGGGAGTGAGCCTGGTGGTCAGTCTCGACGGGGCGCCTGCCGTCACCGACAGCCGCCGCCGCTTCCGCTCCCGCCGCGCCTCCGTGGCCGCCGCGGTGGCCGCCAACCTCAAAAGGCTGCCGGCCCGCCTGCGCCGGGAGATAAGGGTGGCCGTCACGGTCTCCTCCTCCAATATAGGCTCGGCCGCCGAAGGCGCCGCCTACCTGGAAAGCCTGGGGCTGGGCTGCGTGGAGATAGGCCTCGACGTCTACGAGGCCTGGAGCCCGCGCGCCCTGGAGCAGCTCTCGCGCACGCTGGCCGCTTTCCGCGACTATTCGCTGCGCCGCGCCGACCTGAAGGCCCTCCGCGGCGGCGGCGGGACGGTCTTCAAAGCTTTCTTCCAGGATTATGACCCGGAGGGCAAGGTGCTGCCCGTGGACACGCTTTGCCTGTCGCCGGAGGGGCTGTTCTTTCCCTGCGACGCCCTCTGCGCCGCGCGGCCGCGGCAGGACGCCTATGTGCTGGGCGACTTGGAGCGCGGGGTGGATTTCGCCAAGTTCAAGAGGATCTACGACAAGGCCTTCGCCTTCATCCGCCGCCACGGCTCGGCCGCGAGCGTGCTGTCGCCGGCGGACCGCTATTTCTACGCGCTGATACGCGGGCAGGACCCGGCGGCTCTCCTGGCCAATGGCCTGTTGGTGGATGAAATTTTCGAGCGCGAGTTGGGCGAACTGCGCGAGCTGGAGAACGCCCTGCTCGCCGCCGCCCGCCGCGGCCCCGGCCGCTTGCCCGCTTTGGGAACCATGCGCGCCGCCGCCGGCGCGCCACCGGCCGCGCTGGAGCCGCTCGCCGCCGCCCCGGGACCCCGCCTGGCCCTGCTCGAGGCCGGCGCCGGCCCCCGGTCCGCCCGCCTCGCAGCCCTATACCTGCTGCTCGCGGCCCGCCGCGACCGCCGCAAAACCGTCCTCCGCCTGGAAAATTAACCCACTGACACGCTCCGGTTCATGCTACGTCGGGGAATGGGATCAGGTCTTTACTTTTGACCTGTCGGGGCGGAGTCGGCTTATCATATAGTACCCGCGTGCGCGCGCGCGTCCCGGCGCGGCGGCGGCTATATTGCTATAATTGGGGTAAGCGGAGCGGGCTTCACAGGGGTGGGCCCGAAAGTTCGCTTATTTGCCTGATGCCCACTAGAACAGCGCATAAAAAAGCGGGGGAGCGCGCCGAGCGCCTGGCCCTGCTGCCCGCTAGCCTCGAGATCTACCTTACCGGGGCCTGCAATCTCCGCTGCGACTATTGCTCCAGCCGGCCGCTGCTGGCCGCGCCGGGCAAGAAACTCTCCTGGCCGCAGGTGGAGCGGGCCATAGACCTTTTCGCCTCCTATACCGACCCCGCCGGGGCCGGCCGCGGCGACAATAAATTCCGCGTGATAGGCCTGACCGGCGGCGAGCCGCTGCTGGAGTTCGACCTGGCCGCCAAGGCCGTGGAGTATATACACCGCCGCTATAAGTGGCTGTCGGTGACGCTTTCCACCAACGGTACCCTGCTGGATCGCGAGAAGGCCGAGTACCTGCTCGCGCGCGACGTGGACCT
>CAYSYJ010000010.1:6540-27070 GCA_964435105.1 uncultured Elusimicrobiaceae bacterium | reverse complement strand
CGGGAGGCCTCCATGGTGGCGCGGCTGGCGGTGATGTCGGCCACGCAGCCGTTCTTGAACTTCAGGCGCACGTTGGAGATGTCCTCGTGGGCGCTGAGCATGCTGGCGCCTATGGCCTCGAAGGAGGCGACCTCGGAATCGATCATGGTGAGGATGATGTCCAGGTCGTGGATCATCAGGTCCAGCGTGACGCCGGTGGCGGCCACGCGCGGGTCGAAGGGCCCCAGGCGCTCGATGGTGACGTAGCGGGGGTTCTTCACGTGTTTCAGGGTCTCCACCACGGCGGCGTTGAAGCGCTCGCTGTGGCCGACCTGCAGCACCACCTCGTTCTTCTCGCTGAGCTCCAGGAGCTTGCGGGCGCCTTCCTCGGAATTGGTGATGGGCTTTTCGATCAGGACATGCACGCCGGCGGCCAGGGCCTTGGCGCCGAGGTCGGCGTGGTATTCGGTGGGGGCCGCTATCACGAGGGCGTCCACCTGGGAGAGCAGTTCCTCCATGGTCTTGTAGGCCACGCAGTTGTACTGCCAGGCCAGCATCTGCGCGCGCAGCAGGTTGGGGTCGGAGATGCCGACCAGCTCGACCTCGGGCATGGTGGAAAGGGTGCGGGAGTGGAAACCGCCCAGTTTGCCGGCGCCTACCACGCCGAAGCGGAGTTTTTTCTGTTTATCAACCATAATCGTTCCTCTTAAACCTGGAAATTAGCGTAAAACGGCACAAGGCCGCCAGCAGCCGGCGGCGCCAATATTATTATTCTACTAAATATGGGGGAACTATGGCTCCGGGCGCCCCGAAACGGACAGAGGGGCTCCAAAACCGGAGTCGCGTTCACGGATAAACCGCATAGCGGTTTTCCGCGAACCCGGCTCGGCGATTTTCTTTGAAAAATCTCCTCCGCCCTTGCGGCCCGGGCGCGAGGCATAATTATGCCTCGCTCTAAAGCCGGGCCTCACACCGTGTGCGCGACTCCGGTTTTGGAGCCCCCCCTCCGTTCCGGCCGGGGTCCTTTTGCTTAGAATTCGCTGCCGCTGAGGCCCGCGTAGATCAGCGCCCCGCCGCGCAGGGCGGAGAGCACGGGGCCGATCTCGCTGTTGGCCACCGCCAGGCAGCCGTAGGAGCGGCCGGCCCGGTAATTGCCCTCGCGGACATAGTTGGAGTCGTGCACCACCACCGCGCGGGAGAGGGCGTTGGAATTGGTGCTGGACAGGCCGTGCAGCCGCATGGAGCGGCCGTGCTTGCCGGTGTAGAGGGCGCCGGTCATGTAGTGGCCCAGCGAGGAGGCGCGCGAGTTGGGCACATTGCTGAAGCGGGTGGCGTAGCCGTCGCCGTCGGGGTCGGAGCCCACGCCGTGGGCCACGTGCATGGCGCGCACCGCGCCGCTCTCCATGTCCAGTATCCAGAAACGGTCGCGGCTGGAGTGGGCCGCGAAGTCCACGATCCCGATGTAGCGCTTATTGGCGAAGCGGGCCGAATTGGCGTTGAAATAGTCCAGGGCCTTCTGGCGCAGGTCGGGGGGGATGGTGTCGCTGCCGCGGTCGGCGCCGGGCGCGGAGAAGATGTCGCCCTGGGCGGCGGGCTGGGCCGCGGGCTGGGCGGCGGCCCCGGGCCGAGCCGCGGCGGGGGCGGAGGTGGAGAAGGGGTCCTGGGGCAGCTGCGACTCGTCCACCGGGTCATAGGTTTGCCCTTCCGTATATGATTCCTCTTCGCCCTGATCGTCGTCCAGGGCGCCTTCCGTTTCGGGCACCCGGTCTACCGGGGTCTCTATCTCGATATCCCCGTTAGGATTGAAAATGAGCTTGAGGATGCGGACTATGAAGTCGCCGATGGCCTTGAAACCGTCCGCGGGCACGGGCTTTATCTCGCTCTTGTCGGAGGCGGCGGCGGCGCGGGGGGAGGTGGTCTTGACGCTGATATTCTCGGCGGACTTGCGCAGGCCCTCCATGGAGGCGGCGCGCAGGAGCAGGGCCGGGGCCAGTATCAGGATCGAGGCGAGCAGGATGGTCTTCATAGGTCCTCCTGCGCATATGTTAGCACGCGGGGCGGAGACTATTAAGGGGACTTGGACCCAGGCCGGACTGGGTCCAAGGTCCTAGGAGGCGCCTCAGCTGGGGCTGAAGAACAGTATGGAAAGGGGCGGCAGGGTTATCTTGAGCGAGTACTGCCGGCCGTGGGCCTGGACCTGTTCCGCGTGCGCCCCCCCGAAATTCCCCATGCCGCCGCCCCAGTAGGAGGGGGCGTCGCTATTGAGCAGTTCTTTCCAGAAACCTTCCGAGGGCACCCCCACCCGGTAATCGAGGCGCGCCAGCGGCGTGAAATTGCAGACCGCCAGCACCACGCGGCCGGAGGAGTCCTTGCGCAGGAAGGCCGTTACGCTCTGCTGGGAATCGTTGGCGTCTATCCATTCGAAGCCCGCCGGGCTGCAGTTGAGCTCGTGCATGGCCGGCTCCACCCGGTAGAGGGTGTTGAGGTCCTTCACCCACTGGCGCATGCCCGCGTGCGGGCCGTGGCCGGCCTGGTGCCAGTCCAGGCTGGTGTCGTGTTTCCATTCGCCCCACTGGGCGAACTCGCCGCCCATGAACAGCAGTTTCTGGCCCGGCTGGGCGTACATCGCGCCGTAGAGCAGGCGGAGGTTGGCGAACTTCTGCCAGTCGTCCCCGGCCATCTTGGCGAGCAGCGAGCCCTTGCCGTGCACCACCTCGTCGTGGGACAGCGGCAGCGTGAAGTTCTCGCCCCAGGCGTAGAGCATGCGGAAGGTCAGGCTGTTGTGGTGGTACTTGCGGTACACCGGGTCCCTGGCGAAATAATCCAGCGTATCGTGCATCCAGCCCATGTCCCATTTCAGGCCGAAGCCGAGGCCGCCCAGGTAGGTGGGGCGCGAGACCATGGGCCAGGCGGTGGACTCCTCCGCGTAGGTCTGCGCGTCCGGGTAATTCTCGTAGACCACGTGGTTGAACTGCTTCAGGAAGGCGATGGCCTCCAGGTTCTCGTTGCCGCCGTGCTTGTTCGGGATCCACTCTCCGGCCTTGCGCGAATAGTCGAGGTAGAGCATCGAGGCCACGGCGTCCACGCGCAGCCCGTCGGCGTGGTATTTGTCCAGCCAGAACATCGCCGAGGACAGCAGGAAGCTCTTCACCTCGTTGCGGCCGAAGTTGAAGATCGAGCTTTTCCAGTCCGGGTGGTAGCCCTGGCGCGGGTCGGCGTGCTCGTAGAGGTGCGTGCCGTCGAAGAAGGCCAGGCCGTGCGGGTCCGTGGGGAAATGCGCCGGCACCCAGTCCAGGATCACGCCTATGCCGGCCTGGTGCAGGCGGTCGATGAGGTACATCAGGTCCTGCGGGGACCCGTAGCGGCTGGTGGGGGAGAAATAGCCGATGGTCTGGTAGCCCCAGGAGCCGTAGAAAGGGTGCTCGGTGACCGGCAGGAACTCGACGTGGGAGAAGCCCGCGTCCTTCACGTAGGCGGTCAGCCGGTCGGCGAGCTCGCGGTAGGAGAGCGGGCGGTTGCCCTCCTCGGGCACGCGCATCCAGGAGCCCAGGTGCACCTCGTAGATGGAGACCGGGCTCTTCAGGCCGTTCCTGGCGCCGCGGGCCTTCATCCACTCCGCGTCGCCCCAGCCGTAGTCGAGCGAGCGCACCACGGAGGCGGTCTTCGGCGGGGTCTCGGAGCAGAAGGCGAAAGGGTCCGCCTTCTCGGCGGTGTGGCCGTTGTAGCGGGAGACTATGAAATACTTGTAGTTGCCGCCTTCCAGTACGCCGGGCACGAAGCCTTCCCAGATGCCGGAGCTGCCGCGCTGCTTGAGCGGGTGCGACTCCTTGTTCCAGCCGTTGAAGTCGCCCATCACGGCCACGCTGGACGCGTTGGGCGCCCAGACGGCGAAATTGGTGCCTTCGGTCCCGCCGAGCGTGACGACATGCGCCCCCATTTTCTCGTAGAGCCGCAGGTGATTGCCCTCGTTAAAGAGGTAGAGGTCCTGGTCGGTGAGCAGGTTCTGGTCGCGGGTCTGCATGTTGTCTTACCTTTTGGCGGCGAGCAGCGCTTCGGCTTCTTCCGTCAGCTTGTTGAGCGCGGTTTCCACTTCCAGCGCCTTGGCCGCGATATCGTCGGCCTCCGCCACATGTATCGGTTCGCCGTAGACGGCCTCGATGCGCCCGAAGGGGAGCGGGAACTGGTACTTGTCCCAACTGCGCAGTATCTTTTTATTGGAGAGGGCGCAGGCGGCGGGGATCACGGGGATGCCGGCTTTCTGCGCGATGAAAATTATGCCCGGGTGCACCTTGAAGATGGGGCCCTTGGGGCCGTCGGGCGTGACGGCTATGGAGTAGCCGGCGCGCGCCGCCTTGGTGAGGGCGCGCAGGGCCTGGCTGCCGCCGGTGGTGGAGGAGCCGCGGATCACGTTGAAGCCCATGCCGAGCAGGATGCGGGCCATGTACTCGCCGTCCTTGCTCTGGCTGACCAGGCCCGCCAGCCCCCGTTTGCGGTGCAGCCAGATCATCAGCACTTCCTGCCGGTGCCAGAGCGCGTAGACGGCGGGGCCGGGATGGTCCTTGACGCCTTTTACCGTTATGCGCGAGGTCAGGCCTAGAAAGCGGATATAGAGGCGGGCCAGCAGCGAGAGCAGCCAGTGGGCGGGCGAATAGGGGTAGAGTAGTTCGTTCATCGGTGCGGCTGGCGGCGCCGGTTCAATTATATACAGATATGCGGCGCCCGGTAAACAAACAACGGAACGCCCCGGAGCGGGGGATCCCGGGCGGCCTTCAGGCCTGTTCCATTCCCTCGGCGGACCCGTTAAGCGGGATCCCGGCGCCGGATCCGCCTGAGCGTCCTACCTGGCCACGCGGAACCCTATGTGCGCTCTTCGTATATCGGGCCCGGCGCCGCCGCGGCTGTCCGAGCGGAAGCCCTCTCCCCGGCTGTCGAACGCGCCGCCGCGTATGACGCGCGCCGTGCATCTGCCCGCCCCGCCGCGCACCTCGCAGGGGCCGGCGTAAGCGGAGCCGTCCACCGGCCCGCCGGCGTAAGTGTCCCTGTAAAAATCCTGCACCCATTGCCAGACGCTGCCCGACATGTCGCAGAGGCCCTGTTCGGTGTTGCCCGCCGGCCTGGAGCAGACCGGCACGGTTCCCGGGGAGCCCGCGGCCGTCAGGATCTCTGAAGGGGGTTCCTCCCCCCAGGGATAAAGGCGCCGCCGGCCCCGGCTCTTCGCCGCGAATTCCCACTCGGCCTCGGTAGGAAGTCTGCCGCCGGCAAATACCGCGAATTGCGCGGCCTGCTCCCAGTCCACGCAATTCACCGGATGGTCCTCCCTGCCCGGCTTTCCCCAGTTGCATTCAGGCAGGGCGTCCGGCGACGTGCAGCGTCCCGCTTTTACGCACTCGGCGTATTGCGCCACCGTGACCGGCGTTTTGGAGAGCTTCAGGTCCTTTACCGTCACCTGCCTCGCCGGCTGGGCGTCCTCGAGGTCCTCGGCACCCATGACGTACCTGCCGCCGGGCAGCGCCACCCACTCCACGCCGGAGCTCTTCGCGGCTTTCTTTTTCTGGCCGGCGGCGGCGCCGGCGTCCGGGACCGCCAATAAAAATAACGCCGCCAACGGGACCGACATGAAATACCGGGACATCGTTCCTCCTGCCAAGCCTTCAATTCCCCACTTCCAGATTCTACCAAAAGCGCGCCGCTTTCCCCGCGGGGGGGGCGGCCCCGGTCCGCGGCGCCCGCGCTTTTTAGAGCGGGCCCGTTAATATATAATGGTACTTTGATGAAGCGGGGCGGGGGCCCGCGTCTTTCAGGAGACCATTATGAGCATAAGCCCGTTGGCCGGTAAAACGCTGCCCAAGGATAAACTGACCGATATAGCCAGGCTGCTGGAGGCCTATGGCCGGGAGGTCCCGGACCCCAAGGACCCCGCGCAGCGCATTTCCTTCGGCACCTCGGGCCACCGCGGCAGCGCTTTCGCCCGCTCCTTCAACGAGCGGCATATCCTGGCCGTCACGCAGGCGATCTGCGATTACCGCCGCCAGGCCGGGGTGGACGGCCCGCTGTTCATGGGCATGGATACGCACGCGCTCTCCGCGCCGGCCTTCGACACCGCGCTCGAGGTGCTGGCCGGCAACGGCGTCACCGTGATGGTGGATTCGGCCTGGGGCTACACGCCCACGCCCGCTGTCTCCCGCGCCATCCTGGCCTATAACTCCGGGCGCAAGGCGGGGCTCGCCGACGGCATACTGATAACCCCTTCCCATAACCCGCCGGCGGACGGCGGCTTCAAGTACAACCCGCCCTCCGGCGGCCCCGCCGGCCCCGAGAGCACCGGGGTCATACAGAACCTGGCCAATGCCCTGCTGGAGAAAGACCTGGCCGGCGTCAGGCGCCTGCCGCTCGCGCAGGCCAAGAAGGCCTCCACGACGAAGCCCTACGATTATACCGGCGAGTACGTGAAGGGCCTGGGCGGCGTCATCGATATGAAGGCGATAAAGGCCGCCGGCGTGAAACTGGGCGTGGACCCGCTCGGCGGTTCGGGCGTGGGCTACTGGGGCCCGATCGCCGAGGCCTACGGCCTCGACCTTACCATAGTCAGCGGCGAGGTGGACAAGAGCTTCTCTTTCATGACGGCCGACTGGGACGGCAAGATCCGCATGGACCCGTCGTCGCCTTACGCCATGCAGCGCCTGATCGGCCTGAAGGACCGCTATGACGTGGCTTTCGGCTGCGACACCGACTACGACCGCCACGGCATAGTGACGAAGGCCGGCCTGCTGCCGCCGAACCACTATCTCTCCGCCGCTATCCATTACCTGTTCCAGAACCGCCCCGGCTGGCGCGCGGACGCCGCCGTGGGCAAGACCGCCGTGTCGAGTTCCATGATAGACCGCGTGGCGGCCGGCCTGGGCCGGCGGCTCCGCGAGGTGCCGGTAGGCTTCAAGTGGTTCGTGGACGGGCTGCTCGACGGCAGCTTCGGCTTCGGCGGCGAGGAGAGCGCCGGCGCCTCTTTCCTGCGCTTCGACGGAGGGCCGTGGAGCACGGACAAGGACGGCATAATACTGGCCCTGCTCTCCGGGGAGATAACCGCGAAGACCGGCAAGGACCCGGCGCGGCTTTATAAGGACCTGACCGCGAAGTACGGCGAACCTTTCTACCGCCGCCAGGACGCGCCGGCCACGCCCGAGATGAAGAAGCTGCTGAAGGGGCTCACGCCGGAGAAGTTCCCGTTCAGGGAACTGGCCGGCGGCAAGATAGAGAAGGTGCTGAACCGGGCGCCCTCCAATAACGAGCCCCTGGGCGGCGTGAAGGTGATGACGGCGGACGGCTGGTTCGCCGCGCGGCCTTCAGGCACGGAGGACGTCTATAAGATCTACGCCGAGAGTTTCCGGGGCCCGGAGCATCTCGGGCTGATCTTCGCCGACGCGGAAAGGATGATAAAAGAATTGTCCTGAGCGCGGCTCGAGGGGGGGTAACATGAATAGCCTTGTTTCGCTGCTGGCCAGCGCCGGCGCGGTGGCCTTGCTGGACCTGTTCTGGGTGGGCTGGGCCGCCAATTCTTTCTACAAGGGTCAGGTAGGCCACCTGATGGCCGATAAGGTCTTCTGGCCCGCCGCCGTAGGCTTCTACCTCGTCTATCCCGCCGGCGTCTGGTTCTTTTGCGCGCATCCGGCGGCCGGGCCCGCCGCGGCGGCCGCGCGCGGCGCCGCGCTGGGCCTGCTGGTCTACGGCGTCTACAATTTCACCAATATGGCCCTGCTGAAAGGCTGGCCCTGGCAGGTGACGGCGCTGGATATCGCCTGGGGGATTTTCCTGACCTCGGCGGCGGCGCTGGCGGGTTTCGCGGCCGGCAGGATAAACGGCCGTACCTGAGCGGCGGCCCAGGCATGCGGGGAGCGGGCGCCGGGAAACCGGCGCCCTTGCTTTTAGGGGAGGGGGAAGGCGGCGTCGTCCGCGCCGAGCACGGTTACGCCGGTCTCGGCCGCGGCGGCCAGGAAGTCGTCCATGCCCAGTATCAGCGTCTTGCCGGCTTCGAGCACCAGCGTCGAGGCGCCGGCCTGCTTCATGACGCGCAGGGTCTGCGCTCCCGCCACCGGCAGGTCGAAGCGCATGTCCTGGCCCGGGCGGGCCACTTTCACCACGGTTAGCTCGCCGCCTTTCTCCCGGGTCAGGGCGCCGGCGCGCTTTATGCACTCGTCGGTGCCTTCTATGCCTTCGGCCGCCACCACCACCTGGTCGCGCAGTACCACGGTGAGGCCGATGTCCAGGGCGGCCAGCGCCTTGGCGGCCCGCCAGCCGTAGGCGGCGGTCTTCATGGCGTCGGAGTCAGGCTGCTCGCCGGCCAGCAGGCCGGGCTTTACCAGCAAATGGTCCAGCAGGGTGGCGGAACTCGCCACCTCAATACCATCCGAAGCTAACTCTTCGGCGATGGCGGCGAAGATGGCGTTGGCCTTCTTGTCGCGCAGCTTGAAAAGCAATTTAGCCCCCCGCAGGTCGGGGATTATCCCGCCGAATATGGAGACATGGGGCACCGAGCCGGCCAGCAGGGTGCGCTTTGCCCCGTGCTTCTTGAGGAACTCTATGGGCCCGCCCACGTTGCCGAGGCGGAACCATTCGCAGGCGGCGGCGTGCTTTTCTATCTCTTTGGAAGTGATGTTCTCCAGGGCTACGACGCAGACTTCGCGGCCGGCCTTTTTGGCCTCGGCCGCGAAGAGCAGCGGGAAACTCCCGCCTCCCGCTATGAGCCCTATGCGTTCGGCCATTTAATCGGCCAGGTCCTTTTCCATGGAACCGGCGCTGCGGCGGGGACGGGCGACGCCGCGCTTGGAGGCTTCCACGAAGTCCAGGATGAGGGCCGCCTCGGCGGGCAGGTTCTCGGCGCGGAGTTTCGCGATGGCGTCCTTGAGCAGCAGGCCGCGGAAGAACAGGGTCTTGAAGACGTGCTTGACGGCCTTGATCTGCTCGCGGGTGAAACCGTTGCGCTTCATGCCGACGAGGTTCAGGGCCACGGGGCGGGCGCGGTCGCCCTGCGCGGTGACATAGGGGATGATGTCCTGGTTCACCATGCCGCCGCCGCTGATCATGGCGAACTTGCCGATGCGGGTGAACTGGTGTATGCCGGCGAGGCCGCTGATGAGCGCCCTGTCGCCTATCTCCACGTGGCCGGCTGCGCTGGCGCAGTTGACCATCACCACGTTGTTGCCCACGCGGCAGTCGTGGCCGAGGTGGGTGTTCGCCATCAGCATGCAGTTGCTGCCCATCTCGGTCGTATCGGAATGCGCGCCGCGGTGCAGGGTGACGTTCTCGCGGATGACGTTGTTGTCGCCCATGATGAAGAGCTTGCGCTCGCCCTTGTAGCTCCAGTCCTGGGGCGGCATGCCCACGTAGGCCGCGCCGGTGAAAAGGTTGTTCTTGCCGACGGTGCAGAACTCGAGGATGCAGTGCGGGCCGATCTTGGTGCCGGCGCCTATGCGCACGTCCTCGCCGACGACGGTGAGGGGGCCTATCTCCACGTCGTGGTCGATCTGCGCCTTCTTGTCTACTACCGCGGTGGGGTGTATCTTGGTCGCCATGATGTTCTCCTTGGGAAATTTCAGCCTATCGCGAAGGTGAGGTCGGCCTCGGCGGCGGGCTCGTCGCCCACCCAGGCCCGGGCCCGGACCTTGCCCACGCTGCTCTTGAATTTTACGATCTCCACGTGCATGGCCAGCACGTCGCCGGGCACCACCTGGCGGCGGAACTTGGCCTTGCTGATGCCGGCGAAGAAGCCCAGCCGGCCCTTGGTCTCGGGCAGGTCCATCATCATGGCGGCGGCGGTCTGCGCCATGCCCTCGAGCATCAGCACGCCGGGCATGATGGGCTTCTCGGGGAAATGGCCGTGAAAATAGAGTTCGTTGGCGCTGACGCATTTCACGCCGACGCAGTACTTGCCTTCCTCCACGACTTCTACCCGGTCCACCATCAGGAAGGGATAGCGGTGGGGGATGGTCTTCAGGATCTCCTCGCAGGGGATCACGCGCAGGGGCTTGTAGGAAGGAGCTTTATTTTCGCTCATAGGGGGGCCTTCTCCAGCAACAGTTTAGCAAAATTGACGTTGGCGGCATGGCCGGGGCGCTCGGCCTCTATGTAGACGTCCTTGAGGGGCCGCCCGGCGAGGGCGAGGTCGCCGATGAGGTCCAGCAGCTTGTGGCGGGCGAACTCGTCCTTGAAGCGCAGGCCTCCCCTGGCGTGCACCTCACCCTCGGCTATCACTATGGCGTTGTCCAGCGAGCCGCCCCGGGCGAGGCCGGCTTTTTTCAGGGCCTCCAGTTCATGGGTGAAGCCGAAGGTGCGGGCGGGGGCCACGCGGACCAGGTACTCCTCGGGGTCGAGGACGAACTCCACGGTCTGCCTGCCCACCAGCGGGTGAGGGTAGTCGTAGGTGAGCTTGATGAAGACGCAGTCCTTCATGGGGCGCGCCAGGAAACGGACCTGGTCTTTCTGCATGACCAGTTCGCCGCCGATGGTCAGCGGTTTTCTCTCCTGGTCCGGCTTTTCGGCCAGACCGGCCTTGTGCAGGGCGGTGGCGAACTGCAGGGCGGAGCCGTCGCAGGCGGGCGGCTCCTCGCCGGTTATCTCTATGTCGAGGTCGTCGATGCCGAGGCCGGCCGCGGCGCTGAGCAAATGCTCCACGGTGTGTATGGTGTGCTTGCCGTCGCCGATATTGGTGCCGCGCACGGTGCCGGTGATGCGGTCGAGGGCGGCTGGGATGGGGGCGGCGAAGCCGGGGCCGAGGAAGCGGTACCCGGTGGGGCCGGCGGCGGGCAGGAAGGTGACGCGGGCCGGCTTGCCCGTGTGCAGGCCTATGCCTTCTATGGTGACCGCTTCTTTTATCGTCGTTCTCATCGGGTGGTGTCCGCCCCCGGCACAAGGGGCTCCAAAACCGGCGTCGCGCACACCGTGCGCGCGCCTGTTTACCTCGCCCCTCGCGCTTACGCAAGCTCGGGGCTCCGGAAACTTTTTCCGCCCCTTATGCCGGGGGCGGACTATGGCAGGCCCGCTTCTGCCGCGCACGCTTCATGAGCGAGCGGGCAATATGCCGGCGCTCCTACAAACCGAGCTGCTTCTTGATCTTCGAAAGGGTGCGGTGCATCTCGGGCAGCTTCGAGAGCAGGGCCTCTATCTTCATCGCCTGCAGGCGCGGCCGGCCCACGTGGCCGAAGACCACCTGGTTGGGCGGCAGGTCGCTCATGATGCCGGTCTTGGCCATGACGACGCTGTTGTCGCCTATCGTGATGTGGTCGGAGATGCCGGCCTGGCCGGCGATGATCGCGCCGTTGCCGATCTTCGTCGAGCCGGCGATGCCCGCCTGCGCGATGATCAGGCAGTTCTTGCCTATCTGTACATTGTGGGCGATATGCACCAGGTTGTCTATCTTGGTGCCCGCGCCTATCAAAGTCGTTTCGAGGGCGGCGCGGTCGATGGCGGTATTGGCGCCTATCTCCACCTTGTCCTCCAGCACCACGCGGCCCAGCTGGGGGATCTTCTCGTGCGTGCCGCGCGGCGAGGTGTAGCCGTAGCCGTCGGAGCCGATCACGGCCCCGGCGTGGAGTATGCATTCGGCGCCGACCTCGCAGCCGTCCAGCACTTTGACGCCCGGGTAAAGGCGGGAGGCCCGGCCGATCTTCGCGTTGCGGCCCACATAGCATTGCGCGCCTATGACGGCGCCGTAGCCTATGACGGCGCCTTCTTCGATAACGGCGCAGGGGCCGATATGGGCGGAGGGCTCCACTTTGGCCGACGGCGAAACGCAGGCGGAGGGGTGCGTCCCGGCCGGCGGCAGCGGGCGCGCCTCTTTCTCCACCAGCCGCAGGGCCAGCATGAAGGCGTACTTGGGGTTCTTGGTGAAGACCGCGGCGCCCTTGAAATCCTTGAGCAGCTCCTCGGCGCCCCTGGGGGCGAGCAGGCAGCCGGCGCCGGAGGCCAGGGCCGCCGGGGCGTGGGCCGGGTCGGCCAGGAAGGCGAGGTCGCCCAGGCCGGCCTTCTCGAGCGGGGCGGCCCCGGAGACGCGGACGGAGGCGTCGCCTTTCAGGTCGCCCTCGGCTAGTTTGGCTATATCGCCGGCGGTGAGGTTCATAAGCCTGGCTCCTCGAGCTTCTTGAGCAGCTTGCCGGTCAGGTCCACGGCGTTATGCCCGAAAAGGATATTGCGCTTGTCCACGATGACGCTGACCTCTTCCTTGACGGCCAGCTCCTTGAGCGCGACGTAGATGCGGCCGAGCAGGATCTCGGTCTTGCGGCTTTCGTACTCCAGCAGTTCGCGCTCGGCCATGCGCTGGAAGAGCCTCAGCTCCTCCTCCTTGGCCTTGAGGTCCTCTTCCTTGCGGGCTATGGCCGAGTCTATCTCCGGCACCGAGGTGGAGACCGAGAACTTGAAGAGGTTGACCGGGACCTTGTTCACGCCGGGCATGTCTATGCCGTCCAGGCCGGGCAGGCCGGAGGGCAGCGCCGCCGGCTCCGCGGTGGAGGCCTCGGGCAGGGCGGCGGGCGCGGCGGTGGAAAGAGGCAGCTCCGCGGCAGCGGCGGTGGAGGTTTCGGGGGCGGGCTGCGGCTGGGCCGCGGCCCTGGCGGCGGCGGCCACGCTCTTGCGGGTCTCGAGCAGCGAGGGCAGGGTCAGGGCGAACTCGCGCTCCTGGCGCAGCTTGGCCAGTTCCGCCTTGAGCGTGAAGATGGCGGTCTTGCGGGCGTTGACCGAGTCTTCCTTTTTCTTGATCTCGGAGATGAACTCCTCGCGCGCGCCGGTGGTGCCGGAATATTCCTTGAAGACGCGGTCTATGTCCACGTAGCCGATGGTGCCGGACTCGCCGCGGTTCTCCTCCAGCGAGAGTTCCAGCGCCGCCGCCCGGAGTGGCAGCGCCGTCAGCAGCAGCAGGAGCAGTTTTTTCATGATACCTTGTCCTCGCTTAGAAGAGGTTCCCCAGCGTGAAGTAGATGTCGGAGCGCTGCTCGCCGGGCTTGTGGTTGAAGCCGTAGCCCCAGTCGAGCCGGATCGGGAAGGCCGGCGTGGTGAAGCGGATGCCGAAGCCGGCCCCGGTCTTGAGGTTGGTGGTGCCGGTGCCGAAGCGCCCGCTGACGTCGTCGAAATTCTCCCAGGAGTTGCCCACGTCGAAGAAGAAGGCCCACTGCACGATGGTGCGCTTGCGCTCGCGGGCGAGAGGGAACTTGAACTCGACGTTGGCCACGGTGTAGACGCGGCCGCCGTTGAGCGGGCCCACCTGGCCGTTGTTCGAGTAGCCGCGGATGGTCTCCGCGCCGCCCAGGAAGTAGCGCTCGTAGACCGGCACGTCCTTCGTGTCGCCGAAATTCTTCACGTAGCCCACCCGGTTGCCGAAGGCCAGCACGAAGGGGTAATCGTCGATGGAGAACAGCTTGAGGTTATAGCTGTGGGAGAGGGTCGGCTTGTAGTAGTTGACGTCGCCCTGCAGCGGGCCGCCGGCCAGCTCCACGCCCAGCGAGGTCTTGCTGCCGCGGGTCGGGTCCCAGACATTGTCCCGCGTGTCCCGGGCTATCTCCACGTAGACGGAGGAGGTCACGCTGGTGCCCTCCTGCAGTTCGCCCTGGTAGATCGTGTCCACGTCGGAGATGCGCACCTTTTCGTAGGTGTAGGAGGTGGTCAGCTTGTACTTGTCGTCCTCGAACCGCGGCGCCACGGTGACCTTGCCGCCGGTGCGGCGCTCGGTGTAGGCGGAGATGGTGTCGCGGTAGGGCTTGTAGCGGCGGGTGTTGAAGACGTCGACGCCCAGCGTGGTCGGGCTGTCGCCTATCCACGGGGTGCTCCAGCTCAGGTAGTAGTCCTGTACCCGCTTGCCGAAGTTCCAGGACAGGGAGGTGCGCCAGGCCCGGCCGAAGAGGTTCATGTGCGACAGGGACAGCGTGCCCACCAGGCCGTCGGTGGAGGAGATGCCGGCGCCGGCGGTCAGCATGCCGGGCTTGCCCTCGGCCACGTCGAAGACCAGGTCCACCTTGTCGGGGTCCGGCGTGGGGTTGATGACGGGGCTGACGTCGTCGATGAAGCCCAGGTTGAAGATCTTCTCCTGGCTGCGGCGGATCTTGGAGGAGCTGAACACCTCGCCCTCTTTCTGGGTGATCTCGCGGCGCAGCACGTAGGTCTTGGTGGCCTTGTTGCCCTCCACGTCGACGTGGTCCACGAAGATCTGGGAGTTCTCGGTGATATTGAAGGTCACGTCCGTCTCGCCGGTCTTCTCGTTGTAGACCTTGTCCGGGACCAGCGAGGCCTTGAGGTAGCCCTTGTCGGCGTACTTGTCCTGGATGCCGCGGACGGTGTCCTCGAAGCGCTCCTGGTTGTAGAGCTTGCCGCGGCGGTACTCCACCGCCGGCAGCAGCTCGCTGGGCAGGTAGACGGTGTTGCCGTTGAAATAGGTGGCGCCGAAGCGCTGCTTATTGCCTTCCTTCACCTGGAGTCGGATGGTTACGCTGGAGCGCTCCTCGTTGAAGGTGACGCTGGACTCCTCTATCTTGAAATCCCCGTAGCCGTTGTTCTTGTAGAAGGCTTCCAGCGTCTTGAAGTCCTCGTCCAGGTCCTGCGGCGAGTAGATCTTCCTGGGGCGGTTCTTGAACTTCTTCACCAGCTTTTTGGTCTTGAAGCCGGCGGCCCCGTCCAGCAGGACGGCCGCCACGCGGGCCTTCTTGCCCTCGGCCACCTTTATGGCGAGGAAGGCGAGGGAGGCGGCGGTGTCGTAGGAGACCTCGTAATCGGCCCTGGCGTCGATAAAGCCCTTCTCGCGGTACTTGTCGGTTATCTTTATCAGGTCTTCCCGGATCTTCAGCTCGTCGAAGAAGTCCTTCTCCTTGAGGGTCATCTCGTCCTTGACCGTCCCCTTGGAGAGGCCCTTGGCGCCGGCCACGGTTATGGTCTTGACCATCGGCTTCTCCTCTATGATATAGGTAACGCGGGCGGGCCGGGTGGAGCCGACCACCTGGGCCAGCTTGGGGGAGAGCCTGCGGTTCTCCAGCTCCTCTATGTCCACGGAGACCTTGTCCACGCTGCCCAGGGCGAGGATGGCCTCGATGTCCTGGCCGACGAACTCCCTGGAGTAGAAGCGGCCTTTGCGGGCCTTGCCGGCCTTGAGCACGGCTTTGCCCTTCACGTTGCGGGCGCCGCGCACGGCGGTTTCGGCCACTTCCCAGGGGCCGTTGGCGGATACGGCGGCGGGGACGACCCCGGCGGCGGGCGCGGCCTGGGCCTGGTCGGCCGCGGGAGCGGCCTGGGCGGCCGGGGCCATGCCGGGCAGGGCGGCCGGGTCAGGGGTCTGGGAGAAAGCGGGGGCGGCGGCGAGCAGCAGCAGGCAGAACAGGGTGTTTTTCATCGGTTTCCTTAAAAAATCGGCGCGGTACCGGCGGCCCGGAGGCTGGGCCCGGCCGGCTACATATAGATATCTTACTATTTTTAGGGCCACGGCCGCATGCCGGCCTTGCCAAACGCCGATTTTATGCTAAAATTAGCCCGTGCGTAAAATCCGTTCCTGAGACAGGGGAAAACCGCAAGATGAAAAAAGTCTACATACTCGACACCAACGTGCTGATACACGACCCGCTTTCCTTCACCAAGTTCGAGGACAATATAGTGGTGATCCCGATCTCCGTCATCGAAGAGCTGGACACCTTCAAACACGCCGGCGACGAGCGCGGCAAGAGCGCCCGCATCGTGTCCCGCAAGCTCGACGAGCACCGCCAGAAAGGCAAGCTCAACGCCGGCGTCAAGATGGAGAACGGCGGCACGCTGATAGTGGACCTGGACCACGTGCCGGTGCTGCCCAAGGAGTTCAAGCTCCAGGAGATGGACAACCGCATCCTGAACACCGCCTTCTGGTACGAGCAGAAGAAGCACAGCGCCATCCTGGTAACCAAGGACATCAACCTCCGCCTGAAGGCCGACGCCGTCGGGCTCAAGGCCGAGGACTACGAGGCCGGCAAGGTCAAGGTCGACGAGCTGTACCCCGGCCTGGTCGGCATCGAGGCCCCCGGCGCCGCCGTGGATAAGTTCTACAAGGACCACGTGATGCCCAGCCCCGACAAGGAGCTGTCGCCCAACGAGTTCGTGGTCATCCACTCCAAGGAGGACGCCAAGAAGTCCGCCCTCGGCCGCGTGGACCCCTCCGACCCCTCCAAGATCCGCGCCCTCGGCCCCGAGCCTTCGCCCTGGGGCATCCGCCCGCTCAACAAGGAGCAGCGCTGCGCCATGGAGCTGCTGCTCGACGACTCCGTCAAGCTCGTGACCCTGCTCGGCTCCGCCGGCACCGGCAAGACCCTGTGCACGCTGGTCTGCGGCCTGCAGAAGGCCGTGGAGGAGAACGTCTACCGCAAGCTCATCATCTGCCGCCCGATAGTCCCCGTCGGCAAGGATATCGGCTACATCCCCGGCACCAAGGAAGAGAAGCTTTCCACCTGGATGGGCGCCATCTACGACAACCTCGAGTTCGTGATGGACAAGCGCCACCAGGACAGCGCGCTGGAGAAGTTCGAGTACCTGCTGCAGAACGAGAAGATAGAGATCGCCTCGGTGACCCATATCCGCGGCCGCTCGCTGCCCAAGCAGTACATGATCGTCGACGACGCGCAGAACCTGACGCCGCACGAGATCAAGACCATCCTGTCGCGCGCCGGCGACGGCACCAAGGTGGTGGTGACCGGCGACCCGTACCAGATAGACAACCCCTACCTGGACATCGCCTCCAACGGCCTCACCTATATCGTGGACCGGATGCGCGGCCAGAAGCTCTACGGCCACCTCACGTTCACCAAGACCGAGCGCAGCCAGCTGGCGGCGCTGGTGGCCGAGCTGCTCTAGGCGGGGGCGCCGCGGATGAAGGCGCCAGGCATCAGGTTCGGCACCGACGGCTGGCGCGGCGTGATAGGCCGCGGCTTCACGCTGGAGAACGTCGGGCTGGTTGCCGCCGCGGCCGCGCGTTTCGTGCGCGAGGACCGCGGCGCGCTGCCGAACCGGCGGGTGCTGGTAAGCCATGACCGGCGGCTGATGTCGCGGCTGGCGGCGGAGACCGCGGCCGGCGTCCTCGGGGCCGCCGGCGTGGAGACCGCCCTCTGCTCCTCCCCTTTCCCGAGTTCCGCCGTCAGCCTGATGACGGAAAAGCGCTACGGCCTGGGACTGCAGGTGACGGCCAGCCACAATCCCTACTACTATAACGGAATAAAGTTCAAATGGCGGGGCGGTTCCGCCCCGGCCGCCGTCGCGGCCGCCGTCGAATCGCGCCTGGGCGCCCGGCCGCGAGCCGGCAAGGCCCCCCGGCCCGTCTCCCACGACGGCGAATACCTGGACTACCTGCGGGCGCGCTTGCCGCGCCGCCTGCCGGGCGCGCCGGCAGTAATGGATTTCATGCACGGCTGCGGCGCCGGCTACCTGGAGCGCCTGCTGCCCCGCGGCGCCGTGCGGCCGCTGCGCGGCGGCCCCGACCCGCTCTTCGGGCTGGGCGCCCCGGAGCCGGTGGAGCGCTCGCTCGGCGGGCTCGCCGCCGCCGTCCGCGCCTCCGGCGCCGCCTGCGGTTTCGCTTTCGACGGGGACGGGGACCGGTTCGCGGTTTTCGACGAGAAAGGGCGCTGGCTCAACCCTTCGGTGGTGTTCGGCCTCATCTGCGACCGCCTGGTGAACGGGCGGGGCGCGAAAGGCGCCGTGGTGCAGAGCGTGTCCATGGGCAGGCTGCCGGCGGCCGTCGCCGCGGCGGCCGGCCTGCCTTCGGAGGAGACTTTCGTCGGGTTCAAGACCCTGGCCGAGCGCCTGCGCGCCGGCGGCGTGGCCGCCGCGGCCGAGGAGTCCGGAGGCTACGCCTGGACCGGCAATCTGCCGGAAAGGGACGGGCTTGTCACGGCCCTGTTCTTCCTGGAGATGCTCGGCGAGGCGGGGGTGCCGCTCTCCGCGCTGGTCCGCCGCCTGACCGCCGCCCACGGCCCCTCCCATTACCTGCGCCGCGACCTGCCGCTGGCCGCCGCGCCCGGGCCCGGCCTCGCCCGGCGCCTGAGGGCCCGGCTGCCCGCGCGGCCCATGGGCCTGCGCGTCGTCGGGGAGAACGGCCTGGACGGGCTCAAGATCTTCCTGCAGGACGGGGCCTGGCTGCTGCTGCGCCCTTCGGGCACGGAGCCGCTGCTGCGGCTTTACGCCGAAAGCCGGTCCGCCCGCGTGACGGCCGGGCTGATAGAGCTGGCCGGCAAGGCGGCCCGGGCCGAGGGGCTGGCCTGATGGCGGGGCTGGTCTACGCCGTGGCCATGGCCGGCCGGGGGGAGCGCTTCGCCCGCGCCGGCGTGAGCGTGCCCAAATACATGGTGGAGGCGCGGGGCCGGACGCTTTTCGAGCATTCCCTGGCCTCCCTGCCCTTCGGGCCCGGCGACAAGGCCGTCTTCATAGCCCTGCGCGAGCACGAGGAGAAATACGGCCTGCGCGAATTCATAAAGGGCCGGTGCCGCGCCCCCTGGGAACTGCTGCTGCTGCCGGCCCCGACGCGCGGCCAGGCCGAGACGGTGCTCGCCGCCAGGGAACTGGTCCCGGCCGGGGCGGGCCTGGCCATCTACAATATCGACACCGCCTTCCGCTCGCCTGGGCTGGCCGCCCGCCTGGCCGACCCGGCCGCCCGGCTCGACGGGGTGATAGGCGCTTTCAAACTGGGCCGCGAGGACGCCAAATGGAGCTTCGCCCGCACGGGCCCGGACGGCACCGTCACTGAGACGGCGGAGAAGGTGCAGATCTCGGATAACGCGCTGACCGGCTTCTACCATTTCAGCCGCGCCGCGGATTTCTTCGAGACCGCCGCCGCGGCCGTGCGCGGCGGGGAGACCTCGGCGGGGGAATTCTACGTGGCCCCGCTTTACAACCGGCTCATAGCCGCCGGGCGGCGCTTCGCGCTGGACACGGCCGAAACGCTGACGCCGCTGGGCACCCCCGAGGACGTCGAGGTTTTCCGGAGGGGCGCGTGAGCCCCGCCCTGTCGGTGGTGGTGCCCTGCTATAACGAGGCGGCCTCGCTCGGGGCGCTGCTGGAGGCTTTCGCGGCCGCCGGCGCGGGGACGGATTTCGAACTATTGCTGGTGGACAACGGCTCCTCCGACGGTACCGCGGCCGAGCTGGCGCGGCTGCTGCCGCGCTACCCGTTCGCGAAGCCCGTGAGCTGCCCGGTCAACCTCGGTTACGGCGGCGGCATCCTCAAGGGGCTGGAGGCCGCTTCCGGCGAGGCGCTGGGCTGGACCCACGCGGACCTGCAGTTCGACCCGGCCGCCGTATTCGAGGCCTTCCGCCTGTTCCGCGGGGCCGGCGGGGGCCGGGCGCTGGTCAAGGGCCTGCGCCGCGGCCGCCCCGCGGCGGACCGCTTCTTCACGGCGGGCATGGCGCTTTTCGAAAGCCTTTACCTGGGCCTGCCGCTGAGCGACATAAACGGCCAGCCGGTCGTCTTCGGCCGGGAGCTGGCCGCCGGCTGGCGCCGCCCGCCTTCCGACTTTTCGCTGGACCTCTACGCCCTGGCCTCCGCCGTCCGGGGCGGCTTCAGGGTGATACGCTTCCCGGTGGAGAACAGGCGGCGCGAACGGGGAGAGTCCAGCTGGAACCGCGGGCTGCTCTCGCGCCTGCGCCTGGCCTGCCGCACCGTCCGGGCCAGCGCGGCCATACGCCGGGAGCTGCGCGGATGAGCGACGCCCAGGTCCGTTTTTTCTTTATCCTGATCTGCGCGGCCTTCGCCGTCAACCTGGGGGGGATAGCCCTTTCGCTCCTGGCCTGGTTCAGGGAGGCCGGTTCGCGGCGGGCCGCCGTTTACTGCGGCGCCGCCGCGGCGTTCCTAGGCCTTTGGCTGGCCGGTTTCTCCGGGGTTCCGCCGCGGGGCGGCTACGACAACGAGCACGATATCTCCTACCTCGGAATGAGCGTTTTTTCCCGCGGCGGGGAACTTTCCATCCGACACGGCAAGGAGGCCTCGCCGATAGTGGCGGACGGGGTCTGGGACCTTTTGAGCGGTTACTCCCTGGGAGCGGTGCTCGTCAAGAACAAGGCGCTCATGTTCGCTTCCGGGCTCATGGTCTTCGCGGGGGCGCGGCTGGCCGGCTTCGGGCTGCCGGCCGCGCTGCTGGCCTTCTTGCTCTACGCCTTCAGCTTCCTTGCGGGGCTGAACGCCAACAGCTTTTCCACGACCTCCGCTAACATGTTCTTCCTTGCCTCTTCGCTCCTGTCGGCGGCCGTGATGCGCGCCCGCGGCGGCGGACTGCCGGGGCTCCTCTGGGTCTGCTCCTCTTTTTTCCTGGTATGCGCCGGCAGGTACGAGCTTATCCCCTTTCCGGCGCTGGCGCTGCTGGCGGCCGCCGCCGACCCCGGCGGCGGGCTGCGGTCGGCCTTCAAAGGCGCCCGCCGCGGGGGCGTCGCCGCCTTTCTCATGGCCGGGTCGGCGCTGGTCTGCGCCGCCTGGATAGCGTCCGTCAGGACCGCCGGAACTTACTCCGGGCCTTCGTCCGGCGAACTCCCCGTCGTCCTGGAGAACGTCGCCTACCACCTGGGTGAAAGAAATTTTTCCCTGTTGC
>CAYSYJ010000010.1:0-6530 GCA_964435105.1 uncultured Elusimicrobiaceae bacterium | reverse complement strand
CGGCGGGAAAGCGGCCCTGCCGGCCGCGGCGGCGGCCGCGGCGGCGCTGCTGGGCGCCGCGGCCGCAGGTTCCTGGCCGGCCTTGTGGGGGAGCCTGGCCGTGCTGGCCGGTTGCGCTTATGCCGGCGCGATCTTCGTGAGCCGGGACCTTTACCCGCTCCACTTCATGCGTCACCAGTTTTATTTCCTGCTGCCTTATGTCGTCCTTTTTTCCGCGGCGGCCTCGGCGCTCTGGAGGATCGGCAGGGGCCCGGCGGCCGAGCGCCTGAGATGGGCCGCCCTGGCCGTCTTCGCCTGCGGTTACCTGCTGCTTAACTGGCGCGCCGCCGCGGTCGCCGGCAGGGGCCTCAGGACCAATGACATCGAGTGGGGGCTTTTCCTGGAGGCGTCCCGCGGGTGGCCCAAAGGATGCTACGCGCTATACCCCGCCTGGGACAACAGGGGCCTGCTGCTCAGGAAATATTTCCCCGCGATGCCCGACGATTTTACGGAGATGCCTGACTGTTTCCTGAAATACGTGCCGCCCCAGGCCGCGGCCTTCTCGCAGGCGGGCGGCGAGCCGCAGTCTTATAATCCTTTCTCTCCCTCGTACCGGGAGGGCGGGGAGCCGGTATTCGAGCGCCGGTTCGCCCACAAGTTCAACACCATCTTCTCCGGGCTGGAGCCAAGGGAGGAGATACGGCAGCGAGCCGGCTTCTACAGGGCCGAGACCGCTGGCGACAGGGCCTGGCTGCTGAACGAAAGAGGCATGTTCATGCTGCGGCATCAGGAGCTCGGGCGGGCCGCGGGCCTTTTTCGGGAGGCTGTAAAGACGGAGCCTTCCTGCGAGGTCTGCCGCCTCAACCTGGCCGCCGCCCTTGTCTTTTCCGGCAGGCGGGCGGACGCTAAAAAAGAGCTGGCCGACCCGCGCTGCCGGCCTTCGAGCGTGACAGGCCTGCGCCTGGCGCGGGGCCTGGCCTCCGCCTCCGCCGGCCTGGAGGCCGAGGCGGAGGCCGATTTCGCGGAAGCCGCCAAAGCCTCGCGCAGCGGCGTATTCCCGGTTATGGCTTCGACCTACCTGCACCTGCTGATGGAGTCGAGGCTCGCGAAGTAGGCCTTTGGGCCCTGTCCGGCCTGGGCCCTTAGGCCCTCGGCAGCCGGGCCCGGCAACCGCTATACTTTATTTGTACTGCGGGTCCGCACCCGGTCCGAAAAAATAAAAAACCTTAAGGAAAACCTCAACATGATAAAAAAGATATTCGGAGTGGCTTTACTGGCGGCGCTGCTTGCCGGCCCTTCTTTCATTGCTGCCGCGGACCAGGGTCCCGGCTCCCGGCCCGAAGCTTTCGCTGAGCTGCTCGACGGCGCCCTGCCCGGCGCCGCGCTGCAGTCCCAGTCCGACGTGCAGGTGCCGCTCGCCCTTCCGGCGCGCGACGAAAAGGCCGCCGCCGGGCCCGCCCCGGCCCCCGGCAAGACCTTCACCCCCGTGGTGCAGGACGCCGCCCGCGTGAAGGCCATTATGAAACTGGTCTCGGACATCTATAACAACCAGCACCTGCCCTACTCGCAGGACGGCACCACCTTCAAGAACAAGGAAGGCAAGCTGCCCGCGATGCCCGCCGGCTTCTACAAGGAATATACCCTGCTGACCGGCAACGCCCCGCACGTGGTCACCATCGGCAACAATACCTACGACGTGGCGCCGGACCTGAGCGCCCGCGGCTCGGAGCGCGTCATCATCGGCGGCGGCCAGAAGATCTATTACACCCCCGACCATTACAAGAACTTCATCCTGCTCGAGGTCGTCTACTGAGCGGCATGCCCGGCCGGGACGCGGAAGCGGTTTTCCTCGACCTGAAAGCCGGCGGAGAGGAGGCGGTACTTAAAAAGTTCCCGCCTCCTTTTTATTTCACGGCTTTTATCGACGGCGGCGCGGCCTTGGACAAGGCCGGCCTGCTGCGCGAAGCGGCGGCCGCCCTGCGGTTCCCCTCCTACTTCGGCGGCAATTGGGACGCCCTGCTGGACTGCCTGCGGACCCTGCCGGAATTCCTGCCGGCCGGCGGCTATGTCCTCGCCGTCCGCGATTCCGGCCGCCTGCTGTCCGGCAGCCCGGCCGACCTGGAGACTTTCTCCGACATCGTCCTGGAGGCCGCGGCCTTCCTGCGTGAAAAAACAGGGAAGAAGCTGGTGGTGGCGCTGATCTAGCGCCGCCCGGCGGCCCTTCCCGCGGATTGCCGGGGGCGGCGGCTTTGTTATAGAATCGGGCAAAGCGCATTCCGCGCCGGGGGGCTAAAATAATGAACAAGAAAGTTTTATTGACGGGCGCCCTGGCGGCCCTCATACTGGCGGCCGCCGGGATCTTCTACAAGGGCGGACCGCAGCCTGGACCCGCCGAGCCGTCCGCCCAGGCCCAGCAAGGCGTTGAACTTCCTCCGCCGCCGCCCGCGGACGGCGCCGCCGAGCCGCCCCCGCCGCCGCCGGCCTCTTCCGCCTATTCGCTGCTGGACATGGACGGGGCGGCGGCCGCCTGCGAGAACGGGAGCGTGGCCGACATAGCGGCCGCCGAAGGCAGGACCTGGGGACGCAAGGCGGACGCCGCGGTTTTCCACGTGCTGTCGCGCAAGGACTCGGAATCCGCCCTGTCGCTTTTCAATAAATACGTCACCTGCGCCGCGTTCAAGCGCGGCGATACCGCTGTTTGCGGTTTCGGGGCCGACTTTGGCGGGGGTGAAGGCCCGAGTTTCCGTTACGATTGCGAGAGCGCCATGAAAGAATTGAGCGCCATGGCCTACATGGCGGGCAGGACGCGCTCCTCGGCCGCCTGCGCCTGGTTCCTTTCCGAAAGCGCCGCCGACTACCCCCGGTCCGGGCTGGATAAGCTTTCGGCCGGGGACTTCTGCGCCGCGGCCGCCGGCGGCATGGAGGGCCTGTGCGCGGCTTTTCCCTCTATAGAACCGGCGGCCTGCCGCAAGGCCTTCCCAGCGGCCGCCGGGGATTGCGCCGGGGACCGGGACTGCCTGGAAACCCTGGCCTTATACCAGGCGGTCAGGAACTCGGATTATACCCGCTGCCCGGCCGAAAGCCGGGACGAATGCCGGCTTTTCCTCAACAGGGAGGGGCTTTCCTGCGCGGCGCCGGCCGCGGCGGCGAGCAAGGCCTACTGCGAGGGCCTGGCCCGGGCCAAGGAGAACTCTTTCATAACGCTCAGATCCAGGCACGAAGCCGCAAAAAAGGCGCGCGAAGAGGCTGAAGCCAGGGAAAGCCAGATACGCGAGATAAACGAGCGGATAAGGGCCTCAAAAGGAAAAAATTAGGGCCTGGGGGGCTCTATTGAAAAGCCCGGGTTTTTCTGCTATATTATTATAGATATCCTTCCGCCCGTGCCTGTACGGACGGAAGGCGGGTGTTTTTCGCGGGGAGGCTGTTATGGAAAGATCAGATACCATTAACATAAGCCTTGCTATAAGCAGGAGGGCCGTACTTTTCCTCCTGGCGGCGTTTTTCGTGTCCTGGCGGCCCGGGTTCCTGGGCTCCGAGACGCTTACCCTGACCACCTATTACCCCGCGCCTTACGGCGGCTACGCCAGCCTGCTCACCACCGGGCAGACGGTCCTGGCCCGTGACGGCGGCAATGTGGGCATAGGCACCGCCAACCCTACCGGCAAGCTCGATATAGTGGGCGGCGGCATCGAGCTGGACTCCGGGGTAACGATCCATTCCCGCGGCCGCATGCATATAGACGGCGAGGAAGTGCTTTACGTGCTCAATAATAACGGCATGCGGGTGAGCACCGCCTGGGGCGGCAACGGCCAGCTGGTGGCCGAGGGCGATCTCTACGTGACCGGCTTCATCCGCAACCAGTGCGCTTCCGTGCCCTATACCACCGCGGCCGGCGTCAGTTTCTGCGGCGGGGGAAGGACCATATTCCAGACTTTCGGCAACGGGACGCCGCAGGTTTACGGCTACCTGGTGGACGGCGCCGGCAACCCTTCCGGCCGCCTCGGTTTCGGTTATGACTGGAACGGCACCCTGTTGTGCTGCCGGATCCAGTAGCTGTTTTTTAACGGAGGCTTTTGAATGCGGATCGTAAAGGCAAAAGTAAAGATCGGGAACGGCGCCGGGGAGCATACCCTCGACGCCGTTCGTTATGCCGCCTATTCGCTGAGCGCCGCGGCCTACGTGCTGCTGGAGCCTGCCGGCAAGGGCGCGGTGCAGGTCTCCTTTTCGGAGAGGCCGGGCGCCCGCCTGGCCGGCATCGAGGGGCGCTTCAAGCAGGCCCTGGCCGACGAGAAGCTGCGCGAGAAGAATTTCGAGGAGAACCGCGGCCTGCGCGAGTTCATGATCCTCAAGGCCCTGGCGGCGGCCGAGCCGGCCAAGCAGCAGCAGGATACCGGGCTCACTCCGGAGCAGGAGAAGGAGCTGGACGCCCTTATAGCGCAGGTGGAGAGCGAGATCAAGGAAGAGGCCGCTTCGGGGTCCGGTGACCCGCTGGGCATAGCCAAGAGGTGGGAAGATAAAAATGTCGCCACAAAGAACCGCAAAAAAAAGTAAGGCGGGCGCCGCCGTGCCCCAGCTGCGCTGGGAGCGGGCCGGCCGCAATTACCTGGTCACGAACGATTCCGGTTCCCATGTATCGCTGTCGGAAGCGGATTTTTCCTCGCTGGTCGGCGGCTGCGTGAAGAAGGGGTCGGAGCTTTATAAGAAGCTGTCCGCGGAAGGTTTTATCCGGGACCAGCTGGATTTCGACACCCTGGCCGCCCGCTGGAAGAAGTGCAACTCCCACCTGGAATACGGCCCCGGCCTGCATATCCTGGTGCTGACGCTGCGCTGCAATCACAAGTGCCTGTACTGCCAGGCCGGCGCCGGCGGCGCCGCCGCCCGCGCCACGGACATGTCCCCGGCCACCGCCAAGCGCTGCGTGGACTTCGCCCTGAAATCCCCCAACCCGGGCGTCACCATAGAGTTCCAGGGCGGCGAGCCGCTGCTGAACTGGCCGGCCCTGCAGGCGGCGGTGATCTACGCCCGGCAGCAGGCCGCCAAGCTCGGCAAGGAGCTCAAGCTCGCGCTGGTCTCCAACTTCAGCCTTATGACCGAGGAGAAGGCCGAGTTCCTGCTCGCCAACGAGGTTTCCATCTGCGGCTCCCTCGACGGCCCGGCGAAGCTGCATAACGCCAACCGGCCCTATACCGGCGGGGACTCCCACGCCGTCACGGCCAAGTGGCTCAAGTATTTCCAGACCCGCCACGACCTGCAGACCGGCAAGCTGCGCATCTTCAAGCCCAGCGCCCTGCTGACCGTGACGCGCCAGTCGCTGGCCGACCCCGAGGCGATAGTGGACGAGTACGTCAAGCGCGGCCTGGAGGACATCTTCTTCCGCCCGCTGTCCCCGCTCGGCTTCGCCCGGGAAGTCTGGGACAAGATCGGCTACGACGCGGCCGAGTTCGGCAAGTTCTACCTGCGGGCCCTGGAGTACGTCCTCAAGCTCAACGCCAGGGGCGTGAAGATCCGCGAGAAGATGGCCGTGATCATGCTCGAGAAGATCGTCAACTTCACCGAGCCCGGCTACCTGGACGCGCGCTGCCCCTGCGGCGCCTCCATAGGCCAGCTCGCCTACAACTACAACGGCGACATCTACACCTGCGACGAGGGCCGCATGGCCGCCTGGTCCGGCAACGACCTGTTCCGCGTGGGCAACGTGGTGAAGGACTCCTACAAGAAGGTGATCTACTCCGACGCCACCAAGGCCTGCGCCGCGGCGTCCAACCTGGAGACGCAGCCGGTCTGCTCGCGCTGCGCCTACCGGCCCTTCTGCGGCGTCTGCCCGGTCTACAACTACGAGGTGCAGGGGTCCCTGGCGGGCGACATGCCCACCAACCAGCGCTGCGCCCTGCAGAAGGCCATCTTCGGGGCCATCTTCGAGAACCTGGAAAAGAACTCCACCGGCAAGCTGATGCGGGCCTGGGTGGCGAAATAGGCGGCGGGAAACTTATGCAAAAGACCATGGACCTGGACGGCAAGATCTACTCGGAGGAGGCGCTGAAGCTGGCGGCCTTCGTCTGCGCGCCGCGCGCGGAGATAAAGCTGGGCAAGGTCCCGGGCGGGTCCCGGGTCTCGGTGAGCGCGGCCGACGCCGAAAAGGCGGCCGGCGAGTTCCTCAACGAAGCTCTCAACCAGCAGTGCCGCATCGACCTGGCGGCCAAGAACTCCAAGATAGCGAGCATCATCGTGACGAAAGCCCTGCTGTCGGCGGCGGGGGAGAAGCGGTAATAAAGACTAGCGAGGCGGGGTAAAATATTATGAAGAAACCTTCGAAATTGAAGAAAAATATCAAGATGTTCCTCAATAGCGAGGAAGGCAAGATGCTCGACGCCGACATCGTGAAGACGGGCCTCGCGCTCGGTATCCTCGGCGCGGCCCTGGTGGACCAGGCCAGCGCCCAGAGCCTGCACACCAACTACTTCCAGTCCGACCGCCACGTCAGCCACCAGAGCCACGGCTCGCACGGTTCGCACGGTTCGCACGGTTCGCACGCGTCCCACGGCTCACACGCG